>JBHHWX010000236.1:0-9133 GCA_046756745.1 bacterium
GCGCCTTTGAAGACCCCGCCGCGGGCGGTCATGGCGCCGGCGTCAGAGCCGGCGCCCGGTTCAGTCAGCGCAAAACAGGGCATTTCTTCGCCGCGCGCCAACCGTGGCAGATAAAAGTCTTTCTGCTTCTGCGTGCCATAATGCAGGATCAACTCGGCCGGGCCAAGGGAATTAGGGACCATGACGCTGGTGCCAAGAGGCCCGCAGCGAGTCATCAATTTTGCGATGATGGCGCTGTTGGCGGATGGAGAAAATCCCATCCCGCCATATTTTTTTGGGATAATGATTCCTAAGAAGCGTTTTTCTTTCATGTATTTCCACACTTCAGGCGGCAGATCCCTTTTCTGAAAAACCTGCCAGTCGTCCGTCATCCGGCATATTTCTTCAACCGGGCCGTCCATAAAGGCTTGCTCTTCCGCGCTCAGTCCGGGATAGGCCTCTTGCAGCAGCTTCTTAAAATCCGGTTTGCCGGAAAAAAGATCGCCATCCACCCAGACATTGCCGGCCTCGATAGCGGTACGCTCGGTTTCCGAAATGACCGGTAATAACTTTTTAGCTTTCAAGAACTTCACCAACGCGGCGGTCATGAGCGTCCGGCGCACCGGCGGAACGCCGAATACCAGAACCAGAGCGCCAAACACGATCCATCCCCACAGCGGCGCGCCAAATCCATAAAGAGCTGCCGCGCCTGCCAAGGCCCAAAGCCATAGCGAGGCCCCAGTATAGCCGAGGACTAAAAAAACGACCGCGACACTCAAGACAACTGCTAAAGGCTGGACGCTGGTCAGACCTCCGTACATTGTTTCAAAGAATTGCATCTTTACCTCCCGGTTTGTTATTAACTCTGTCAGGGGTAACGCTATACACGATACATAGATGACAAACATTTTTACAGACTTCGGTTTTGCCACTCACTCCAACTAAAACATTGACAAATACAGTGCCTTCGACTCCGGCTTTTTCAGCAAGCAATGGATATTTCAGATGCTTGAATAGTTCACGGCTGCCGCCGATAATTTCCGGGGCTTCAGTGTAAGCCACGAAAATAGCTAACTCGTCTTCTTCTGACGGGGGAACGGGTGGAGGAGGAATCTCGGAGAGGTCGAGTTCTGTCGAAGCGATGGTTAAATCTTCCGGGATCGCTTCTTCGTCAGTTGGGATAGGCACACTGGGACGTACCGGCTTCGGAGGTCTGCGGAGTTGTTCGGTCACAGGAATATCCGCCACCAGAATTTTAATATCTGAACTTTTCAATGGCTGGGCTGCGAGGGAAAACTGTCGAGCAAGTTGAACCACGACGATCAGCAGCGTGAAAACAAATATGAGGGAAAGCTCATATATTTTCCGGTGCTGTCGTTTGATATCGACTTTCGCAGCCTTACCTTTCACAAGCTGATTCATCTTCACTGATTTTGAGAAATAATTTCGGGTCTGACTATTTAACTTACTTTCCGGTTTTTCTACAAGTGACCAAACGGGACTTTTAAACGGAGCGAACTGTTTATTTTTTTTTCTCATGTATCTCCTTTTTTCTTTTTTTCTTTTGAAAATTCATAGATGATAAGTCAATCACCGTGCCAAAAGGAGAAAAGTGTTTTGGAGAGAGAGTGAACAGTCTGTAAAATAAGGAATTAAATATACGCTGAATTTTGCAGTCGGTATTTTAGTGGAAGGATAAAATATCCGGTATTTCGGAGATGTTACGATATACCGGATTTAAACGCCTAAGCGGCGAGAGGTCTCGAATTATCCATTAAATAGGTTTCTGTTTCGGTGAGATAATTCTGTGGCTGTTGATCGAGGAGCACCAAATCGTCAATCCAGAGCGCCCTTTCATCATATTTCGCAAAAAACGGGCGCATCACTAAATCGGTATCGCGGGCCTGCAACCAGTTCAATATCATCACCTTTTGGCCATTTATCGTTCCCGGTCCCATAATCTGAATCTTGCCATTTGTAGCCGACATGCTCGGCCCGCGAACCGTTCTTGCTAAACCACTGACTCGTTGATAAGCATCTTTAAATATGTGCCAGGCTCTCATGAGCGGCACGCCAAAATAGGGCTGGGCGCCCGTATCCCGGACGACAAACATGTAATACGGAATACAGCCGAGCTTAACCTGCTCTTGCCACATATCCGCCCAGTTTTCCGGTCTGTCGTTAATATGCTTCAGGATGGGCGCTTGCGTTCGGATCTCCACTCCGGTGGCGCGAATTCGTCCAATCGCTTCTTGCACCGCGGCAGTGGATAGCTCACGCGGATGTGAGAAGTGCGCCATGAAAGCCAAATGTTTTCCCGAATCGACAACTTTGCGAAACAAAGCCAAAAGGTCTTCCGCTTCCGGCCCATCTAAAAATTTATGAGGCCAAAACGACAGCGCTTTGGTACCGAGACGGATGGTTTTTAAATGCGGCAGATCGGCAGTCAGAAGCGTTTCGAGGTGATGTTTGAGAGTCTGTGCTTTCATAATCAACGGATCGCCTCCGGTAAAAAGCACATCGGTAACTTCCGGGTGGAGCCGCAAGTAGGATATCAGCAGCTCGGTTTCCTTCATCGCAAACTTCAGATCATCCATGCCCACGAACTGCGGCCAGCGAAAACAATAGGAGCAATAAGCATGGCACGTTTGCCCTTGCTTCGGGAAAAACAGGACGGTCTCACGGTATTTGTGCTGAATACCCGGCAATTTTTGATTCCCTAGCGTGGGGATATTCAACTCCATTTGCCCGGCGGGATGGGGGTTTAACTGCAAGCGTATTGTATGAGCCAAAGCCGTGACTTCGGGCCTGCTTTTGTGACGTAGAGCGTGCGCCATCAGGTCGAAATGCTGCGGTGTGAGCATGTCACGCTGAGGAAACGTCAGCCGAAACATCGGATCGTCAGGAACGTTTTGCCAGTCGATCAACTCGTCCACCACGTAGTTGTTGGTCTTAAATGGCAGCACATGACCGACCACGCGAATATCGAGCTGTTGCTCCTCAGTGAGGTCTTTTACCTGTGGAATTAAATGGAAATTATGAAGCGAATATGATTTGTATTTTTCTGTCATTTTTCTTTCTCTTTTTACCCTGACAGGGTTGATTAGAGAGTGACTTAGGCGAGAAATACTGCCGGTAACCCTGTCAGGGTTTGGTTCGGAATGAAGGTGCAGATCGTCGCACTTACCAGTTTATTAAAAATAAAAGATCAGCTCGCTTCTGAGTTTAAACAAGGTCGTCGCCTGTTCCGAAAACGCCTTTCCCGGGAAAAACCACTCGGCGGAAAAAGACAGCTTCAGGGGCTTCAGGGGTAACAAGTGCAAAATCACCTCTGCGTCTTTGCCTAACCCGGTGTCGAGACCTTCTGGGACAATGTCGAGGCTGTTGCTGTGAATGGTTTTAGAAGCGATGACTTGTTCATAGACCCGCCAAATTCCTTGCACGGAAACTTTGCGCGAGAAAACATATCCCAGTCCCAGCGCCTGAAATTTCAGATTGGAAAGTTCCGGAGACAACAGTGAACCGTAGTAAGAAAGGCGTTTTTGATAACCGTATTTATAATAGTTGATCTGCAAGCGCGACTGCCGGAAAGTCTCGTTTTTATTTTGCGTCTGAGCATTATCGGCAGAACCGTAGGCAAAATGATAGGACAGAAACGGGCCGGTTCGTTTCGATAGCGGTCGTACGATTAAGCCTGCGTCTGTTCCGAATCCAAGGATTGAAACATCTTGGCGCTGACTCGAATACCTGGCGCCTTGCGCCCACCATTCCAAAACCCGGGAAACTTTACCGCGCATTTGTATGGCCAGCCACAGCGGGTTGTCTCGGCCTGCGCGTTCATCCACTTCCTTGATAGCATAAAAAGAAGCCTTTAAGCCACGGCCAAACCTAAAGTATGCGCTGCCGATAGCGTGTAATTGATCCCGGTTTTTTAACCGTTCTCCGAGTTTTCTAGTGGCAGCGAAGGTAAATTTCATGTTCGGTCGGGCATAACTAAGCTGCACAGCATCGAGCCGTCTGTCCATGATCCAGGTACGAGTATCACGAAAACGCTGCCGTCCCACCCGAAACTGCAAGCCCTGTATTCCCAGTAGATCTTGCAAAGACAAGTAGAGGTCTCTCACCCGGAAATCCAAACCCTGGTTGCCTGAAGTGTCTACAGAAGAAGCCGGGCTTGTTTGATTTTGATCCCGCAGGAAGAACTCGATGCGAGAGTATCCCTGAACTTTCTCTGAAAATGTGGTTTTAAACGTCGTTTGCAGCTTTCCGTAGCGTTTGCTTCCGCTCGACAACTCCTCTTCCGGGATGTCTGTTGTCCTGGTATTGTCAACAATTTGAAATTTGCCTTTTAAATTGACGAACTTGGAAAGGCTCTGTAATGCAGAGGTGTGTTCGTTTGGACTGCTGGAACGAAATCCATTTTTCAAAAAAATCATAATCGAGCCGACTCGAAAAAGTTTACGTCCATCTTCTAGCGTGTCCACTAAGGATATTGGACCTTCGACTTCGATATCTTCGTCATCAGAATATTGAAAAATGCGAATCTTGTATGCGTAAAATTTGCTATTTTCAAAGGCGCCAATGGCTTTGATGCGCACATTTTTTCTAACAGCATTTTTTGAAGCCGGCGTTCCGTTGATATAAGTGTACTTGGTATCCGCTTGAGGTATGATCTCCATACCGGCCAGTAGATATGCCTCCCGCCCAGGGATTTTCTTTTCAAGAATACCCTCCAGTACATACTGTTTGCCAGGTTTTCTTTGCTTCATTCTCTCTACCACTAAAGTACCCTGACTGTCAAGCCGGCCCTGTACCTTTACCCAAAGCGGCTTCTTCGAATCGGGCCGAACGGTATGTGCGGAAAACAAAAAACTCAAACAAAATACTGAGAGAATGCCAAAACGAGTTTTGAAAGCAATTTGTCGCATGATACGTCCTTTATGTTTTGTATATTTGGCGCTGCAATGGATCTGGATTTTTGACTTTTCAAAATCCTGTTAAGCAGCCGCCTGCATAACTTGATTTATTTGAGATTGTTCGAAAACAGGTAAAAATCTGGTTTTATTCTCATGGGTCTGAAGTTCGTAACGTTGACATGCTATTTCGACGATTTTATCGATGACATCCACGAAAGAATACCCGGACTGTCTTGCGCCCATCACAAATGTACCACCTTGCCCTAACGATGCCATAGAATTGATCTCCAGCACATAAGGGTTGCCAAACGGGTCGAGGCGTAAGTCCACTCGAGCATAATCACGACAGTGGCATAAACGAAACGTTTGGGCGGCGATCTTTTTTATACGTTCCTCTAATTCAGGGCTTAACTGGACCGGGCAGACTTTTTGTGGTTCGTCCTGGGTCCTGTGAAACTTATCCTCGCGAGTCAGCATGGAATGCTCCCGGCCGTTAAAATCCAGCTCTACAAAAGGCAGAACTTCCGGCTCGTCATTACCTAAAATGCCGATACACAACTCGCGTCCGGGAATGTATTCCTCAACCAGGGCTTCTTGTTCAAATTGTCCAGTTACGGACAACACCGCCGATATCATTTCTTCATGATTGTGCACTAAATGCAAACCACAACTTGTGGATTCATGTCTGGGCTTGACCACGAGTGGAAAACGTAGATTTTCTACTGCTGTGGGGTCCGGGCGCGACATGACCGCCATTTTTGGAGTCGGGATTCCGGCGCTTTGCAATATCTGTTTTGTGACGACTTTATCAAGCGACAGCGAATGCCCAACAGGACTTGCGCCGGTATAGGGCACGCCTGCCATTTCCAGCATAGCCGGCAAATGCGTATAGCGACAATCTCCCTGTATCCCGTAGGACATATTAAAGACCAGTCCCGTTGGCCGGCCGTTTTCATCCGGGGGGATAAATTTTTTCAGTCTGGAAAACAATGTCATGTCCCCTTCCAGCACTTTGATATCGTGCCCGGCGGCACGCAGGGCGTCCATAACACGTTGTACTGATTTTTTGCCGTAAGTTTCCGGGCCTGGCCTGCCAAAACGGAATAGGATACCTTCTTTCTTTCGATTTCGGACTACCGCAACTTTCATTCTCAAAAACCTCCTTTTGCCATGGTTGAAATTCGAATCTGCTCTGAATTCTTTTTTTTCATTTTCGTTTTCGCTTTCATTTTCGCTTTCGTTTTCGCTTTCATTTTCGCTTTCGTTTTCGCCTTCGTTCTTCTATGTGGTTTTTTTAATGACACGGGTTTCGGATTCAAAAACTGCAACGCGCGATAGTTAAAAAAACGCGCGATCAGGTAAATCAATCCGATTTGCATAAACAGAATTTCAGGAAAACTAAGAATGAAATTTGAATGTGCCAGCAAATCGACAATGGTCTTAATGATGGCCGCGACTGCGATAGTCATCAAAGCGCGCCAGCTCGCGGATCGAATGCCTTCGTTATACAGGGTTTTTGCAAACCCTTCGGCTGCAAAAGTCAAAACCACCACCGGCAGTAAGCCCACTGACAAGACTTCTTCCAAACCGAAGGACACCGCGAGCTTCAATGCCAACAAGACCATGATACAAACCAAGCTCAAGACCATCGCGATTCTGGCAAAATAGGGCATGCCAGCCGACCGCAGTATCGGACGAATGATGGCGATAAGAACCATGACACAAACCAGAAATACCGTTCCAACGATAAAACCGGTAATTTGATACGTCAATGCAATGAGAATAGGACGTACCGGGCCGAGAACACGAATACCGAGCGTTAACCTGAAAATCACGACGATGAGCGCTCCCAGAGACATGATCATCAAACGTTGGACATGGACAGCCATAAACTCAGGCAAAGACTGCAGAGAAAGCATATCCATCATTGTGAACGAGTATGTCCACGGCGCTACTTTTAACGCGATGAGTACGGCCGGTAAAACGAACAGGAGAAACAGCCAGGCGCCATCTTGGCGCAAAGTTCGACCGAGAGTCAATAATTTTCCTTGTTCGTTAACGATGATTCTTTTGCTGATATCGTGCTTTTTCAAAACTACCATCCTCCTGCTTGTCCGTCTCGCCTCGGATCGGCGGCGGCGTGTTTTCCGCTCTCCGTAATTGAGATCGCCTGAGCTCCGCCCATGACAAAGCTGTGTTTGGAACGAAGCTCCACTTTATCGAAAAGGTTGGAGAGTTTGTGAACTGTTTTTTTATTTGCCGCCGGTTTTTCGAGCCACACTTTCCCATCGAGCAGTGCATGGACCCGAGGCGCGGCCATGGCTTTAGCTACCGGCATTTTCAAATCAATCGTTCTCGAAATAACTTGTAGAATCGAAGAGATGATTCGACGGCTGCCCGCGGCGCCAAGCGCCATCAGCAGTTTCCCGTCCCGGAACACCAGCGTGGGTGCTGCGTTGCTGCGCGGGAGACACTGACGGCCTAATTGATAAGGGTGGCGGTAGCGAGGGCACGTCACCAAGTAATTATTGTACAAAAAACCGAGCTTCCAATTTGCCACGTTGGCCCCGAAAAGCGATTGGATTGACTGCGTCAGGGAAACGGTGTTACCGTGCTTGTCTGCCACGCACAGGTGCGTGGTTTCGCCGGGTTCTTCATCGTCGGCTGCGACTACTGGGAGATGCTGCTGCAAAGCGAGTTTACAGGCGATCTCATCGCTGCGGGCGTCGCTCAGAACCCAGTTTTTTATCGAGGTTGTGAAATCATCCGGATGAATGGAAAATTTCTCGCGCTCCTCGAAAGCGGCAAAAACCGCTAAAGCGACCGCTTCATACCAATCACACATGTCTGTGTGCGATTCCGGTTCGTACAGTCTCTCGAGAATTTTCAATGCGAGTAACAACTGTAAACCGCCGCCGGGAGGTGGTGTGGAAACGACTTCATAACCGCGATAGGTAATAGAAATGGGCTTGCGTGACACTGGCAGTCGAGTAGAAGCAAGATCCTTGGCTGTCAACAAGCCCTGGTTTTGGGCCATATCTGTCGCAATATCATCGGCTAACGCGCCATGATAGAAGTCTTGTGCTCCATATTTGGCCATGCGCTGTAAAGTTTTACACAGTGTCGGCTGTCTGAGCCGGGTATCATTAAGCCACCGGTTTATTCGCAAAATGCGTGGTTTTCTCCCAGGCGTACCGAGATCATTCAAACACCATTTAGCCTGTCTCTGCTGTAAATCAGTGACAAAGAATCCATCATGTGCAAGGCGAATTGCGGGTTCGAGCACTGAGTCCATGCCCAAAACGCCAAAACGAACGCGGGCTTGTTCCAGGGTCGCCACTGTGGAAGGAACGGTGCAAGCGCGAAATCCGAAACGCTGCTGTTTGGCGGCGACCCGTTGTAAAGATACTGCCGCCGGTGCAAATGAATGCCCGTCCAAATAGACGGTCTTCCCGTTAGCCAGGTGAATCATAAGACTTGTCTGTCCGCCAATTCCAGAACCACTCGGCTCACAAACGGATAGAACAAAGGCGGCGGCGATGGCTGCGTCGATGGCATTCCCGTCCTGGGACAGTATGTGCAAAGCTGCTTCGCTTGCATGTTGAGAAGCAGTCGTAACCACAGCATTCGGGGCATTTATCCATCTCGCCATCTGAGCGCTGGTTTTAGAAACTGGAGCAGACTTTATCATTCAGCAAAACCTTTTGAAAAAATGAAACCGTTCGTAATTTTTCTCTCTTTCAAGCAACTTCAATACCAAAAAATAATCACCCTGTTAACTCGTTAATATTTCTAATGTTAACATTCACCGGTTTCGTTCAGTTTTTATGTTCCGGTTGTGAAAAAGGTGCATCGGGTGTGCATATTTTGCACGCGCCGGAAAACTTTTTTGAGAATAAGCTACGTTAACAGTCCATGCTCTTAGCTTGCGGAGTAATGAAGGAGTGGTCATACTTTATATCGTGCAATTTTTCCACCTATTTTTGCGTTTAATAAAGAATATAAAGCAAGGGCGGAACAATTTGATGGATAAAACGATATGACTTGTTGTGAGATGGACATCTTTGACGATATAATTCTTGTACTTTGTTAAAATTATTGTTATTATTTTAACTAGAGTCGATTTTATTTTTATGCACACTCCGTAGATGATGATACACATAAACTAGTATCCGTTGCGGCGGTTAAATGACAGGAGAATTGAATATGAAAAGGGATAAACCGTTTCTTCGATCTTT
>JBHHWX010000237.1:0-9064 GCA_046756745.1 bacterium
TTACTTCTCAAGTTACGGTTTTAAGTTTATTAACATTATTGTTGGCTCGAATGCGTAATATCGGCGCCTCAAAAGGGATAAAAATCGTCAATGAAATGAAGGCGTTGCCTGAAAAAGTCGCTGACATTCTGCAGAACCATGAATCCATTAAACAGATTGCAAAAGAATATCATCAATCACAGAACTTTCTTTATTTAGGCCGAGGTTATAATTTCCCGGTGGCATTGGAGGGCGCTTTAAAATTGAAGGAGATTTCATATATTCATGCCGAGGGTTATCCCGCAGCAGAGATGAAACACGGGCCGATTGCTTTGATCGACGAAAACATGCCTGTGGTCTTTATTGCAACAAAGGACTCAACGTATGATAAAATTATCAGTAATATCCAAGAAGTAAAAGCTCGAAGCGGTAGAATTATCGTCATCGCAACTGAGGGTGATGAGGATATTCAACAATTGGCCGATCATGTCATTTATGTTCCGCCGACTTTGGAGTTTCTCACTCCAATTCTTACCATTATTCCGCTTCAGCTTTTAGCTTACTACATAGCAATACTCTGTGACTGTGATGTCGATCAACCCAGAAATTTAGCAAAAAGCGTAACAGTAGAATAATGAGGAAGAATTCATGATGCATGTGATAGGTCGTGTTCATCTCTTCTTGAGCCTTTGTTGTTTTTTCTTCATTGAGCTGACATCCTACGCGCAGACCCAACATTGGACCACGGTTATAAACATTCCGAGCAAAGAAAGAGAGTTTCAACAAGCGTTGCAGCAATATCAAGAGGAGGATTATAAGGCTGCGTTTGTGGGCTTCGAAACTCTTTCTAACACTCGAGAACTTCATCAACGCATGACGGCATCTCTCCTGATGACAGGTAAGAGTCTCTATCATGTCGCACACTATACCGATGCACTTTCATACTTTGACAAACTCATCGATAAATATCCACAGAGTCAATATATCGATGATGCTCGCTACGCAAAAGCTTTATGTGATTATCGACTTGGAAATTATATAAGAAGCGTCGTTCATGCTCTCTGGGCGGCAGACTGGAGCGCTGACAGTCGTTTAGTGACAAAAAGCAAAAAACTTGCCAACATGACCATGCAATCAGGCCTCTCCTTAAATGAGATGTATAAGCTGCTGTCGGTAGCCAATGGCCGGCATTCGGCATCACTGGTTACCCTCGAGCTTGCACGCAAAGAGATGGCTGAAGGTTCTCGGGAAAAAGCGGTTTCTTTGCTCACCGCCTATAAAAGCAAGTACGGCTCAAAACAGTATATCCCACAAATAGATCGCCTTCTCAAAGAGGCCCAGACGAGGGTGGGCATGTCATTAAAAGTTGGAGTGATTTTGCCCCTGACCGGGTTTTATTCAGACGAAGGCCGCGGGGTATTACGCGGCGTTAAGTTCGCGCAATCGCAGTCTCAACAACAAGGCATAGAGGTTCAGTTAGAACTTTGGGATTCAGAAAGCAATATGGTCAAAGCTATCCACGGTGTAAATAAATTGATCAAGAAAGACCGGGTTCACGCCATCATTGGCGAGTTAGAAAGTGACATTACAGCAGGAATCGGAGCGTTGGCTTCATTGAAAGGGGTTCCGGTCATCGGGCCCACAGCAACGGAAAACCGGGTGTCGACCGTCGGAGAATCTGTTTTCCAATTAAATAGCAGCCTTGAAACCAAAGGGTCGGCGATAGCGGAATATGCGTTCCACACCCTGGGCATGAGAACTTTTGCAACACTGGCTCCTGCGGATGCGTACGGTCAGGAAATGATCGATAGCTTTACGTCAAAAATCGACCAGCTTGGCGGCCGTATCGTTGCCCAAAGCTGGTACTATAGCGGAAATGAAGATTTAAACCTGAGCCGGCAATTTAAACATATTCGCGCCGCGGCCTTTGCGTATGATTCAACTGATGTTGAAAAGCTCATCGAAGAAGCAGAGGAAAACGGCGAAGATCTCGATGAGAAGGACATCCCGGTGCATTCGATAGATGCTGTTTTCTTCCCGGTTTACGCCGAAGATATTCCATATTGTGCCCCTCAGTTTGCTCTGAGTAACATACGTGCGCAGATCTTGGGGGGAGAATACTGGGATGATTTAGATGTTTTACAAGGTCGACAGGTTGAACAGTATATTCACGGCGTTATTTTTGTGAGCGACTATTTCCCGGATGAAGAGAGTCGTGACTTTCTCAATTTTCGTAACCAGTTTCGATTGAAGATGAAAAAAAAACCGGAAAGGTGGGAGGTTTTCGGGTATGACGCCTTAACTGTTCTCAAGGATATTTTTGGTGACGGTGCAAAGACAGGCCGGCAGGTTACACAACGACTCAAGACTTTATCCGGTTATCAAGGTATTAAAGGCGGCATCTCTTTTGTAGGAAACATGCGTATCAATAAAGAAGTCCATTTCTTGCAATTCCTCAACGGACAGATTGTAAAACACCGGAGTCTTGCAAATTGAGATATTCTCTATTGGGGTGCAGACTCTGAATTTGAAACAATGCTCACGCAGAGATGCTGAGGACGCAGAGTTTTCTTGTGTTTTCGCATTGCACGCTCCACGAACACCACACGAGTTTTTTTGCAAAAAATGCAAAAGTTAAACCAACAATACGATAAAATACATCATCAACTAACGAGGAGGTAGCATGAAGCGAAACATCTTGCTATTAGTCATTATTACCGCAGCATCCCTACTCATTTCCGAAAACAGCTCTGCTCAAAATATTGGATTACAGGGTGCCGGCGGCCGAGTCAGTTTTGTTGATCCCGAAGGCGGAGGCGGAGGCGCCATAGGACTGGGCGGACATGTCCATCTCGGTGAGATTATCCCGAATCTGGTTTTGCACCCGAGTTTAGAGTATTGGAGCAAGTCCGGTGTTTCTGCATTTACAATCAACGCCGATGTTCGCTATTACTTTCCGACAGAAGGAAATATCGATTTCTTTGGCGGGGGTGGAATCGCACTCAATTTTACAAGCGTGGATCTCGGACAGTTCGGAGATGCCAACAGTACGGATTTGGGCTTGAACATCTTAGGAGGCGCGGATTTCCCGGTCGCAGAAAATCTCGTGGCAACGGCTGAGATAAAGTTCCTTTTAAGTGATTTTCATGCGATTAAGATTACCGGAGGGATTACCTACTTCTTCGGTAACAACTAAAACAGACAAGCGCTTTCTTTGTCATGTTACAAGGCTTAGTTCAAAAGACTAAGCCTTTTTTGTTTTTTCCATGGGCTAAAAGATTTTCTTGACATCATGCAATGTTTTCGTTATATTAACAGGTCTCCCCTGATGTACATACAAACGCTGTTTTGAACCCCACCGGCCAATCGTTGAAAGAGGAAACCACGAATACCTGACTACCTAAGGCTCGGTAGAAATGTGTATCCTAAGCTTATTTAAGAAAAGAGTGATTCTCTTTTATCTCATCGTTTTTGCGTTCGTCACATATACTCAACCGCCCGCCTTCACACAAGACAACGCTTCCCCAGCAGCCGGAGACACGATAAAATTGATTCATTATCCGGAACGTCTCAATGTAGGACAAGCGCTTTCTGTTGAGGGAAGACATATTTGGTTGATCACGGTTGAACACCGTTTGTATAAATGGAACCACAACCGTTTTGATGACGTCACGGCGCCAAACGAAGAATACTATCTTATTTTTGCAGCCGCTCCGGATGATATATGGCTCCACAGTTATAACCAGGGCGCCCATCGGTATCAGTTCAAAAAGATTTTTCAAGATGCCATTTACATGGATCCGGATAATTTTCGTCTGAGCTCTGTCTGGAGCAATACTCCCAAAGACATTTGGGGCGGCGGAATCGTTGGAACATTATTGCATTTCGATGGCCAGAAGTGGCGGCGGCGTGCGGGGATGACCAATAATCATATTATGAATATTTGTATCGATAAGGATGCCCGGGGATGGGTTGTTATTGAAACGGGGGGCGGGTTGTTAGAACTGTACAAAGTGTCGCTCTCTGAAAATCTTTTTCAGCGTATAAAAAGGCTGCCTAACGAGAATGCATTCGTTGCGAATGGGATTTGGGAAATCTATGAAGATCGCTTGGTTTTTTACTCATGGACCGGCGAAGTACGGACCTACTCTGTGCCCCGAAAGAATGAACCCGAAAATGTTGTTCCGTTTCAAACAGATGCCATCATTTATGACAAAGCCGGTATTTGGCATGTAAAAAAAACCGGTCATCCCGGATTCGTACTTCTGAAGGATACGCAAGATACCGTTCTGAAACTATCAGAGGATGGCCAATTAAGCCGATTACCCACGAGAGTTGTCAATGAAAGTCTTTCCGTACAATTTTATAGACGTAAACAATTATGGGAACAAGAATACACTGCCGGGTGCGGGTTTTTAGATGACGATGAGAACTTAGACATCTACACCATCCGGCCGGTCTCGAAGAATATATTGATTTTGAAAAAAAAGATCAGGGATGATGATCAACCGGAAAGCTACAATTTCCAAGATTATACGGTACAGTACAACGCTGTCGAAAACCAGTCTACTACGGATAACAAGGTTTATTATGATAACGGTATCCTTATCGCTGATCTCAATAATGACGGCGACGAAGATTTGTTCATTACGGCGCATCAGGGGAGCAACCTCTATTTCGAAAATGAGAAGCATAGCTCTTTTACTGACAAAACCGCCGCCGCCAACTTGTTCGATGAAAACCATCGCTGGAACATGGCGGCCGCCGGCGATGTCGACAACGACGGCGATTTGGATGTGTTCGTCACTCGTGAATATTCATCAAACGTGCTTTATGTAAATAACGGTTTCGGCAGGTTTAAAGAGGTCACAAAGCGGGCACACTTGCAGTCCAAGCGTGGTGGGATGGGATGCGTTTTCGGCGATATTGACGGTGACGGCGATACGGATCTTTTCGTCGCCAACTGGCGAACCCAAAACCGGTTGTATCGAAATGATAGCGTTCCCGGGAGCTCAACTATTCCGGTATTCACGGATGTCAGCGATTCTGCCGGAGTCGGCCTTAACGCTGTCAAAAGAAGCTCTTCGGCGATGTTTGGTGATGTGGACAATGACAACGATTTGGACCTTTTTGTTGTCAATCGTTCCGAGTCCGGAAGATTGTATGTCAACGATGGCGCCGGAGTTTTTGAAGACGTCACCATCGAATCGGGATTATTTAAACAGAATGTGTTTTGCGAGGGCGGCGTCTTTTTTGATGCTGATAACGATGGCGACTTGGATTTAGCGGTATCGTGTAAACGCCAAGGCCTGTTTTACCGCAATACGGGTCGTGGGCAATTCATTGAGGAAAGTGAGATTTGTGGTTTTGCAGTCCAAACAAATACAGCGAGTATGATAAGCGGTGATTTTGACAACGATGGCGATATCGACCTTTATGCAACCTCGCCGGAGAAGAGCAGCTATCTCTACGATAATCATCAAAACGATCGACGATTCATTAAATTTACATTACAGGGAGGGGTCTCTAACCGCGGCGCAGTTGGAAGTAAAGTCTATTTTTATCAAGGGGGGAATTTGGGAGATCCCAACTCCTCCCTTGGTATGCGAGTCGTTGAGGCGGGCAGCGGCTTGGCTTCGACGAATTCAAAAGTCGTTCATTTCGGCACAGGTAATCATCGGTCGGTGGATTGCAAAATCGTTTTTCCCTCGGGTATCACACTAGAGAGAGAAAACATTTTACCCGGTTCGATTTTGACGATAAATGAAGTGAGCGGCAGCGGCAAATTTTGGGTGCATATTAAACACTTGATTGAAGGTTTACCGGGCAATTCGGAGTTTCGAGCCGAACTCGCTGCCTATTTGGGAATCTTTGCCCTGATTGTGCTCGTCTTTCCCAATATCACAAAGGCAAGCTGGGCCTCTTTGTCCTGGGCATCTCTGTTGCCTCTCGCGATGATTCTTCTCGTGCGTTTCTCTTTACAGAATCAATCACTGGGCAATCGTTTAATCGGATCCTGCGCAGTTGGAGTGTTTACTTTTATCTTGGTAGCGCAATTCCGTTTCCAACGATTTTATCGCGAGCAGCAGGACGAATTGACCGATCGCCTCTGGCAGGAATTGAATCGATTCCAGCATGGAGATTGGGCCAGAAGCAATCTCAATCAACTCCTGTTTTTTGCTCAAAACATCAATCATAGAAATCAAGCCAGTGCAAAGTTACGCCAAAATCTTCTTGAAGATATAAACAGTTACATTAAATTGACTTACCCCTCATTATTAACCATTTCCAAAGTGGGCCAAAGAAGTCATGAATGCAAGAATGAAGCCGAAAGCGTTGGCCGCGCCGCCTCAAATGTTTATCGACATGTGGAGGCGATCAAAAACAAACTTCAGCTTGCCGATCCCTTACCTTTGAAGAAATTTGAGCAGATGGTCGATCCGTTGTTGACTCTGAAAGCTGCACTCGATCTGCTCACCAGACAGGTTGAAAAGAAATACAAATGCTCCATTCGGGACCATCTGGAAACGGTACAACGCTCTTTTGCGGATTCACAACTTTTCTCGATTCAGTGTGATTTGGATTCCATTCCCCGAGTAAACGTCCGCATTCGTTCTGCGGATTTAACTCCGGCGCTGCACAATCTCATCCAAAATGCTAAGACCGCTGCGGAGGGGCGTCCCTCTCCACAACTGAAGATTTACGGCGAACAAAAGGACAACCGTTTACGGCTTCACTTTGTAGACAACGGCAAAGGCATTCCGAAAGACAAGCACGTTAAGATTTTCCAAGCCGGCTTCACAACCTCGAGCAAAAGGGGTAAAGGGATGGGGCTGGCCTTTTCAAAGCAAACGCTCAACAAGTATGACGGCGATATCTATGTAGTCCACAGTAGTCCGGGAGTGGGCAGCGATTTTGTGATAGAGTTGGTCATTCTTTGAGGCCGCATCGTTGTGAGGCTCTGAGTCGCAACATGCTCGAGGACGTTCTGCGTCCAGATGGAGTTTGGACATTCCACGGCTTTCGCGTCAAAGTTATGTAGTGAAAAAACGATGTTCATTATATATACGATATGCAACGCGGCTGAAATCGCCTAACTAGTGTCTGACCGAAAACTCAGAAATAAGCTCTAAGCCCCGTCCTCGGGGCGTCGTAATCAATTGTTTTTACAAAGCGTCAAACGCACCCGGGGACGGGTGCTTGAGCATTTTAAAGAGTTTTCGTTCAGACACTAATTAAGCCCAGACGGATGTCGGGGGTTACATCTTGTAGCTAGAGAATTCATTCTCCCGCGGTTCTTTTTGGCGATGTGCATTCTTTCATAAGGCCTGCATTATGGAAAAATTCGATATCTTGCTGATCGACGACGACCCAAATTACTGTCAAAATTTCGGGATCTTTACCGAGCAATTCTTCAACGTTCGCTGCGCTGTAGATGGGAAAACGGCCCTGGAAGTTCTCAAAGCCTCTTCTCCGGATATCGTTTTTCTGGATTACTGGCTGAGTAAACGCGAGACCGGGTTGGATGTGCTAAAAAAAATAAGATCCCGCGACGCCAAAATTCCGGTTATCATGATTTCGGAAAGAACCTCCATAGAAGTAGCTGTGGAGTCGATGAAATTGGGCGCGTTTCATTACACTTCAAAATTCGGCAGCGTGAAAGAATTACTGTTAGTCGTACGACAGGAGCTCGATCGCTTAAGAGAAAAGATCCTCTGGGAAAAGAGTCTGGACGAAAAATACGATCCGCTGCTCGGGGACAGCCCGGCAATGTCGGACATGCAGAAGAAAATTAAACAGTATGCGGCTGTCGACAGTACGGTATTGATCACCGGCGAGTCCGGTGTCGGCAAGGAATTAGCAGCCTGGGAGATTCACAAGCTGAGCGCCAGATGCACCCGGCCGTTTATTGCCGTCAACTGCAGCGCTGTTCCGGAAACGTTGTTTGAGAGCGAATTCTTCGGCCACGAGCGCGGCGCCTTTACCGGCGCCTTGCAAAGGCATATCGGCTATTTTGAGCTGGCCAGCGCTGGCACGCTGTTCCTGGATGAGATCGGCTCGCTCAACACAACTTTGCAAGCTAAGCTGCTGCGGGTTTTAGAAAGGTCGATCATTCAACGGATAGGCGGCGAACGCGAGATTGCCGTCGATGTTCGTATTATTAGCGCTACTAATCAAAACCTCAAAGAAGCGGTACACAAGAACACATTCCGGCCCGATCTCTATCATCGTCTGAATGTGCTGAATTTGCACATTCCGCCGCTGCTGGAACGGACTGAAGATATCGCCGTCCTCGCAGAGTACTTCCTGAGAAAATACGCCCAGCAAGTGCGGCGCCTGTCTCCAAAACTCAGCGAGCGCGATTTTGAATTGATGGAACAATACCCCTGGCCCGGAAACGTTCGCGAGCTCAAAAATACCATAGAACGATTTGTAGTGTTAGGCGATTCGGTGAAAATAGCGGATTTGCTCGACCCGCAACCGCTGCCGGCCCAGCCGCTGTTTTCCTTCGACGAGCAGGTTTTAGAGCTGCCTTATCAGCAGGCCCGGGAAAAACTTTTTGCGACTTTTCAACAGTTTTATTTCACTGCCATCGTTCGGCGTTTTGACGGCAACATCACGAAAGCTGCGGAGTGGATGGGGGTGCCGAGGACCACGGTCTATCGCGGCCTGCGTACGGATTCGGAAGAGGGAAAAAAACACTCATAGAGCTCTCCACTCTCCCCACTCTCCACTCTCCACTCTCCACTCTCCACTCTCCACACTCTCCCCACTCTCCCCACTTCCCCAATCGTTTGTTGCATTTTTGTTGCATGGTTGTATCGTGCGCGCTTCACATTTCATGCATGCAAACCATACAACGAATATCCTTTTCCTGACTATCTTATTATAAAATCAAGGGATAGTCTACTCTCAGCTTTTTGCTATTTTTCTGGTACGGATATTGTCTTTTCTGCCTTCAAAGGCTTGGTGAAAGATGCAGACAATTCTCCTGATTTGCGACGACGAAGCCCGCCGCGCGCAGCTCCATCGCCAATTATTATCCGACTTCGAAGTCTACGCGGTCTCCCACGAATCGGCAGCG
>JBHHWX010000238.1:0-9051 GCA_046756745.1 bacterium
GAAGTATTCTGGAGCGCGCTCGGCGAGACGCCTTCGCTAAGGCCTTCATTCATCAAAACGCAAACAGCTTGGTCACCTTCAGCGTGAGCATGCGATCGAGGATCGCTCCCTCTCCCGGATCCGGGTCCAGGTCTCGACGTTCCTGGTAGACGAGAAAGATGTCGCTGAGTGGTGCATGGATCAAGTTGAAGCGGAGATTGCTGATTAGCTCATCCGCGGCCTGATTGACCTGTATGAAGACGCTGAAAAAGGTCCTGGTATTATGATTGTAATACAACCGCCCTCCAAAAAGATTCGCGTCGAGAGACTGACCGCCGAGCTCGAGGCGATTTGCCTGGAAGGTGGTTTGCAGGTACCATTTAGGCGAAGGCCGTATTGCAAGGCCGCCGGAAACCGAGGTCCGGTTTCCATCGAAGAAGTCCCCCTTAGTAAACGACGCATTCCAAGACATCCTGCGTCCGCTGTCCGAGCGATAACTGATGGTCGCTGAATTAAAGTTATACTCACCAATGGGTACCTGGACACCTGCGATCGTTGTGGGCACGATGAGCCTTTCAAGCCTAGCGGAATATTGCAGAGTCAGGACGCTGCTGTTGAGGAACCGTAAACCAAACCCGGGCTTGATTTCCCTGCTTTCAAGAGTCCAATCCGGATCGGAAAAAAAATTGACATCGATGTAAGGGTTTAACTCGAAGACTTTGGGGATGCCGGGTTGGGGATGGGCGCCAACGGTTGCGAAGCCCTGGCGGATGCCTTTACGGCTGACAAAACCGATACCGGGGTTAAAGTCTTCGCCTACGGTCTTTAGCAGGAATGAGGCATCCCAGAGCGGGTCGCGCCAGGCGACTTGCAGCGCTGCCGCGGTGCGTTCACCTGTGCGGCCGGGTTCATCTGAGGCGGCAAAGTATGTATTCACAAGCATATTTCCGAGGATGCGGACGTTTCCGTCTACGCCTATCGTACGGTTGTAGCGGATGCCGTCAACACTATCTGTCCTCTGGCGATTTGTAAACATGATTCCGACGTCGGAGCTTTTCAGAATATTGCGGCGCAGGCGTGCTACGGTAAAATTTTCTGCGGGTGAGTCGCCGTCCCTGCGGGTCTGCATATTCAAAAGACCGAGGTCGAAGTTCCCGGCGCGGCCCGTCAGCCGGGCTCCTGCCACGATTGTTACCGGCAGACGGTCATCGGAAAGCCCTATTTTTCGCGAGTGAAACAGCTTGAAATTTTGCGGCCCGGATCCGGTGCGGTAGTTGCGTACCCGGACGTCGGAAAAGGTAAAGACCCCGTCGTTCTCCAAAAAGAAATCGCGTCTTTCCGGAAAAAAGAGAGAGAAGCGCGTCAGGTTCACTTGTTGTTGGTCTACTTCCACTTGTGAGAAATCCGTGAAGGTGGTGGCGTCCAGGGTCAATTGCGGCGTCACGCCCCACTTGATGTCAAACCCTCCGTCGACATCGTTTTCAGCATGTCCGCCTGTGAGGACGCTGCCGTCCCTGCGTGCGGCGCTGCCATATGGCTTTATCCAAAGGTTTCGACCTTGTTTGAGATTATACAACCCGGTCAACGTGCCCGCCTGTGACATCTTATAAAGCCGGAACTGCCGTGGCAGCGGCGCCCAATTCGAGTCTTCACTACGCCGGCGGATACGACGTGAAAAATTGAGCCCCCAGGTTTGTTCTCCCTCGGTTTGATTGAACCGGAGGGTTGTTGTGGGGATCGCCATTTCCACAATCCAGCCTTGTTTAAATAGCGAGGTTTTGACTTCGACGATGCCCTCCCAAGCCCGATTCACGTAGGCCTGATCGTTAAACGCCTGGGCATCGAAAATGGCGCCGGCCGGGTTGATGGCAAAGAGAAAAGAGTTCTGCTTGTCCCAGTAGGTATCCAGCGCAATGCCGAGGATGTCGGAATCTTGGGTTCGAAAGTCCTGTTCGAGGCCGGCCGCAATCAGCTTGTCCGGCTCCGAGTCGTAGAGTCGTGCTCCGATATAGATTTTTTTTGCATCGTAAAGGATTCGGATGACGGTCCGTTCTGTCGATGGCATTCCCTGGCGCGGAATCGCTTGCCAAAAAATGCCGTCGGTAGAGTCTGCTTCCTGCCACGCCGGCTCGTCGAGTCGTCCATCGAGGACGATCGTGTCTTCGGTATGGTAAGCACGGAGTGAGGGCCGGGGTATGCTGAGGGGATCAATAGGGTCATCTGCCGTGAGCGGGCCTTGTGCTCTTGCGGCCTTAGGAAGTAAGGCGCACCCGAGATAAAAAATCAGCAGCCGCGCCGCGAGTCTTGTTTCTTTCTTCATTTTTCCTCCTCCGGTGGAACCAAACACAAAAAGTTTTTCTGTTATACAAACCTTATCTTAACGCAGAGACGCAAAGTTCGCAGAGATACGCCAGAATCTATTTCGTCAAAGTCATCTTCTTCGAGGCCGTAAACTCACCCGCCCGGATTTTGTACAGATAGACGCCGGAAACGACCGGCCGGCCTGCCGCGTTTCTGCCGTCCCAAGCCACCGACTGCACACCAGCATTTTGAAACTCATTGACCAGGGTAACGACTTTCTCGCCCAAAATGTTGTACACCGTCACAACCACCGATGCGGCGGCGGGAAGCTCATACTCGATGGTTGTGGAAGGATTGAAAGGATTGGGATAGTTCTGCGCCAGCCGGAAATCTAAAGACACCGGCGCGGCATCCGGAACACTGGTGAATTGATCGTCCACAAGGTCGCGCTCGAAGACGCCGTTGCCGTGGGTGGCTGCACGCAGCTTGCGGTTCACCGGAGAAATAGATAAATCCATAACCAGCATGGCGTCGGGCATGCCGGCCATAAACTCTTGCCAGGAGAGTCCGCCGTCGATGGAGAGGTAGACGCCGAGATCGTTGCCGACATAAATGTGTTCGGGAAACAAAGGATCGACGACGACAGCCGAGGTGGGCACATCCGGGAGTGTCTGGCCGATATCCTGCCACTGGTTGCCTTCGTCAGTGGATTTGAAGAGGTGTGAGGTTCCAAATCCGGAAAACGTCACATACACAATGTCGTCGTTATTCGGATCAACAGCGATGTCAACCGGGAAGCGGTCGGGTAAATCAGCGGTGATGTTGGTCATATCGGCGGCGGCGTTTTTCGAGCGAAAGACCCCGGCGCGTGTGATCGTCGGCGCTGTGGTGACGTAGAGATTGAATGAATTTTGGTGCGACAAAGCCATAGCCAGAATCGGGTTGCCATCCAGCTCATTACCGCCGTTTCTTATCGCCCAAAAGCCTCCTGAGTTTGTACTGCGAAAAATGACGCTGCGGCCTGCGTAAAGGGTACGCGGATTTGCCGGGCTGATGGCATACGGTGCAATAAAGCTCACCCGGCCGGTCCTTTGCGGGGCAAGATTTATCCAATTTTCTATGTTTTCGCCGCCGTCGCTCAGTCTTGCGTGGATGGACAACGGGAGCTCTGACTTCCAGATGTTGAGGTTTTGTGATGAGGCATAGAGTATACGGCTGTCGCTGGGGTCGATTGCCGCAAAGCCGCCGTCCCCGCCCACCACACGAATCCAAGCTAATTGACCGTCGTAAATCGCGGTAGAATTGTCTTGCATCCCGCCAATTGAGAGCAACGAGTCGTTTGTCGAGGAGTCAAACCCTTGATAAAATTGCGTGGTTTGGTAGCCGCCGTTGCAGCCGTCGAAAGTCTCGCCGCCGTCGAGCGAACGAAAAACGCCGCCGTCATTGGCAAAATAGATGATATCCGGGTTGGTCGGATGGTAGGCAACATCGTGATGGTCGGCATGCGAGTAGTCCGGTGTGCCTTCCGGCTCACCCGGTAGGGTCCGCCCGAAAAACCAGCTCGTCCAATTCGATTTCTGGGATAAACTCACGCCGCCGTTGGTGGATTTCCAAATATCGATACCGACGGTCATGATCTCATTCGGGTTCTGGGGATGCACAGCGACGTCATGTGCAAACCAGCCTTGCCAGCGAGAATAATCCCGTTGTGAAATCTGAGTCCAGGAATTGCCGTTGTCTATGGATCGCATCAGCCAAGTGGCTCCGGTTTGAGAGGATGTGCCGTTGCCCACGCTGGCATAGACCACGTTGGGAGAGGATGGGCTGATAGCAAGCATCGCTTTTCCGCCATAGCTGGAGGGAAATCCGGTCATCTTCGTCCAGTTTTCGCCGCCATCTCGCGTACGATAGACTCCCAAACCGGCGCTGAACAAATTACCGGCGCCGATAAATACCGTATTGGTATCCACCGGGTTGACGGCCAGATCCATAATCATGATGACCTCGTGAACTTTTGTCCAGGTCTCTCCGGCGTCCGTGGACTTGAACGTGCCTTCGGTGGTTCCCGCCCAGACGGTATTCGGATTGAGCGGGTTGACGCGCACCGCCCAGACCCCCCGTTCCTGATTCAGCGTCCAATCCAAGCTCGAAGTCCAGTTTTGTCCGCCGTCTGTGGTTTTTAGAATTCCGATACCGTAGCTGCCGCGCGTGGGTCGAACGGTGAAGCCCGTGCCGGCGTTTTGATAATTATAGACCTCGCCGGTGCCGATGTAGATCGTATTTGAGTCTGCGGGTGCAAACGCAATGGTGCTGACTGCAAGCACCGGGAATCCCGTTGAAACATACTCCCATGCCTGTGCGCCCACGCCGCCTGAAAAACTGCGCCATAAGCCTCCGCTGGCCGAGCCGGCATAAACGGTATTCGGGTTTTGCGGATTGAAGGCAATCGCCAGTGTCCGGCCGCCGATATTGTGCGGCCCGATGGCTTGCCAAGGCGGAATCTGATCAGAATCCAAGGAGCTGCTCAAGTTGTTTTTTGCATATTGATAAGCCGTGTAAAAGCCCTGCTTGGGAATGGTTTTGTACGGATAGGCGCGCTGCTCGCTCCACACATTCAGCGATTTCAACGCGCCGGATATTTTGAGATCTTCTGGTGCGATCTGCGGTTGATCTGAGTTGGAAAAGTAAAGCATGACAAACAGCAGTAAAATAAAGGCACTGATGCCCAGTACTTCTTTGATCATTTTACTCGTCTCCGTTTAGTGAAATTATTGAGGAGGTTCTACGCCTTTTCGCAGGCAAGCTGCGAAAAGAAGGTTGACGCCGTAAGTTCAGCCACGGATTCACCCAGAGCTAAGCCGCAACCAATCTATGGTAAATATTTGAGAAAAATCAGCCGCGAATTCACATCCGGCAGCTACTGGATGTGAATCCGTGGCTAAAATGATTTAACCTGGATTATTCCTGACGCCGCGAAGCCGCACCCAAAAAATCAAGGTCACAAAATTGAACTGCCAAAAAATAAATTTTCTAATGGCTTCGTTTTTGTGAGATCTCATTTTTGTGGCCTAAACTTTTTTTGCAACAAAATGCAAAAGTTCACCGATAGTACTACAAGATCTGTTAGAGTAAGCCTGAAACAATTAATATATAGCATTATATAGCATGTTAAGTAATTGTTGACGTAAAAACCAAGTTTCTCAACGCAGAGTTCGCAAAGGACGCAGAGAACAAACAATTTGCTTTATACAACACTTCGAGGTCAACGCTGAACTCTTATAGTATTAACTGCTTAGGTTTTTCTTTGCGTAACTCAGCGGCCTCGGCGAACTCTGGGTTAAATTGTTTGTGAATAGTTCAGGTTAAGGACTATCGACGAAACTTTGTCGATGTGGCGCTGTAAGCGCCTAAAACATATATCAGAAATCCGTATAAATATTCCAAAGTTTTTGGTACACATCCTCAACTTTTTTCGCTTCTTTGGGTTTTTCGAGAGGCCCAGAAAATAGCGTTAAACATGAGCTTATAAGACCCATGGGTCATCGCCCGGAATTGCGGCGCCATGGAAAAAAGGATCACGCGTCCCTCACCCAGGGACTGAACCGCAATGGAGCCTTTGCCTTGCAAGTGCTCCGGCCCCAGCAAAAAACCACTGAGCCTGGGGTCATAGTCCGGATAATGTCCAACCATTTCCGGGCTGACCCGGGTCGTCGCTTTGGGTGTGAAGGCCGGCCCTCTGCGGTTCATGACCGGCAATTTTTTAGGCAAGCCGTAGGTGAGCGGACTCTGAGAATCCAGCTCTGTCAGCACCAGACTTCCCGGTGCGAAATAATCGCGCTGGGAAAGTCCTTGCAGGTGATTTGTTATCGGAAGCTCGAGTAATTCAACGACCGCCATGCTGCTGCGCCCGAAAGCAGCGATTGTTCCTCCGCTGCGGACAAACGTCAGCAGCTCATCCTGGCCCCGCTCCCCAATCCCGCCCTGATATTCTTTAGGCCAGCTTGTGGTATCGCTTAAAATTCTTCGAGCCTGTAGTCCTTCAGGAAATAAAATAATATCGTACGTGTCTGCGAGCGTGCCTGCCAGAATGTCGGACTTACGAACGGTTTTATGTTCTAACTCCCACTGCTCGAGCACCAGTCGCGTCCAACCGGCGTCCATGAGCCCGCCCCAGGGTTCGAACAAGCCTATACGCGGATTCGCTAACATCTCAAAAACATCTTGTGAAACGGATCCGGCACGGTCCAGCTTCAGCGCACGGAAACACCACTTTGGAGTCAATTCTGCTATCTTTTCGGGAAGCCCGTTTTGGGGCTTGAGATGGAAGCTTCCTGGCTGGAGCGTTTGATTCTGAACCCGTATCTCCTCTGTAAGCTGCGACGCCGCGTAGCCCGCATCCATCAGCGCGTCGACGGCGGCATAGGCTTCATTACTGTTGGGAAAAATAACATAGCCGCCATTTCCAGATCCGTCGACTTTTCCGTTGAAATGAACATCCTTTGTGACCAGACTCATGTCGGCTTTGAATGGACGCTTTATTGGCAACGCCTCTACACCCATCATCATGGGCAGGGTTTGTGCGGTGACGTCGTAAGGCACCACAGGCGGATCGTCCGGGGAACGGCGAAGGTCCGGATATTCTTGAATCTCCAGCATCGTCTTAGCCCAAGCGGCATACGGCTGTCGTAAAACAACAATATGGCTGCCGGCGTCAAATCTCTGTCCCTCGGCCAGAAATGGCGCATTGCAGCGATGAACTTCGATCCCGCCACGCTGCATCGCCCGCAGCAACCTGGCGGTAGAGCTGGGGTCCGGCTGCTTCGCCGGGAAAACAAATGCAAAAGGCCAGCCTTTGCCCGCAACCGCCCGTTTCAGGGACCGGTAATAGGCCATATTAAAAGCGCCTGGATTACCGGAAACCAAATTGAGAGCCGCCATATTCGCTGACAACTGATATTCGACCATCTGGCGAAATGTCCACTCGCCACCTTCCCAGGGCAGAGGGAAATTCCAGCTTTTCTTGTGCGGATCGTAGATGCCTGTTCCTGAACGCCTGTTACGCAGCTCCTTGGATTTGACAATTCGTTTACGCGCGAAATGTGCGCTGGCGGTTTCTGTCAGCACGCGGGCTGTGCCGCGGTAAATCTGGAAAGCTCGCGCTGGAGTAAACAAGTCGAAAATGGCATTTTTGACCACGCCGGCTTTTCCTTCCGAAGTCAAGCGGTGGCTCATCGCCATGCCAACGAGCGCCATGGTTTCCATGACTTCCGGCGCGGTATTTGGGTCATAAGGATCTTGATAGGGCGGCACAAAAATGCGCGCCCCGCTGCCCCCCATTTGGTGCATTTCAAGAGAATAAATCGGATGCCACTCCATGTGGATGCGCTGTGCAGTCAAACGCTGCTCCGGAAAATGCAGAAGCACCCAGTCACGGTTGTTATCGTGTCCCACATACGTGTGGTACAACCAGGGCATGCGGCTTTCCCAGAGTTTGCCTTGGTGTTTGTCGTACCATTCCTTAATTTTGACCTGGCCGTCGGGATTGGCGCTCGGGCTGACGAGAACAATGGTATTTTTCAGTATCCGTTGTACTTCGTCGGATGTGCCGCTGACCAGGGAATACACCAGCTCAGGCACTACCTGAGCTGTACTGATTTCCGTAGTATGGATTGACGATGTGTGAAACACCACGGCGGGTATCTCATGTGCAAGTCTTCTCGCCTCATCATCATCGATGTTACGGGGATCGCTTAATCGATGCCGCTTTTGTTTTATTGCATCCAGACGCTGGAGATTTTCCGGAGCCGAAATGATCAGCAAAACAAACGGGTTTCCGTCTGTAGTCTTGCCCAATTCGGAATAGCGAATCCGGTCCGATTTTTTAGACAAGGTTCGATAGTATTTAAGCCCATCGAAGAAATCGATAATTTTTCCCTCCGCTCCCATGATATGTCCGAAATGTTTTTCCGGAGTCGGAAGATTTTGGGCAGCAACCCACGTGGTCAAGCACAACGACAAAAAGGTGATTCTGACAATAATTTTTTTCATAGCGCTCCCTTCCTTTTTCATTGATTGGTATGATACTATAAAAGAAACAATTTCCGGCAGACTTGCAACGATAAATTTTAAATACATTTGTTCCGGAGTTCATGTTTCCGCGAGTAAGCAGCGGACAGGCTATTTTTTTCTTGCTTAATTCTCTGCTTTTTAATAATATAAACTTCAATAAGATAAACCGGTGTCAAAAATAAAAGCCGATGGTTTCACGTGAAGAGACTTTAGCGATACTAAAGTCAAAATTTGGGGCCGAGGAAGCTTACAAAGTTCTGGACTACTTCGAGTCGCGGGTGCGCGTCGATGTCGCAACGCAAAAGGATATCTATGAACTGAAGCTGGAAATTGAGAAAGTACGTGCGGACTTGACGCTGGAAGTTGAAAAGAATCGCACTGAAATCGAAAAAGTCAGGGCCAGCCTGCTCAAGTGGACATTTGGATTCTGGATTACCCAGATGGCGGTGTTGGTCGGCATTCTGTTCAAGCTGCTAAGTTAGAGAGGAACCGTTCTCAAGGATAAAAACCGATGGATTCACGTGAAGAGACTTTAGCGATTCTAAAGTCAAAGTTTGGTACTAAGGAAGCGTACAAAGTTCTGGACTACTTCGAGTCGCGGGTACGCGTCGATGTCGCAACGCAAAAGGATATCTATGAACTGAAGCTGGAAATCGAGAAAGTACGCGCGGAAATGAAAACCGGGATCGAGAAAGTACGCGC
>JBHHWX010000239.1:0-8936 GCA_046756745.1 bacterium
GGTTCGGTGAGACCAGTATCGGTAGCCACCTTCATCTTGTATTCGCTGGCAACAGTCCGGTTACAGGTAAAAGTTCTGTCCAGGTTGCAACGCTAGGTTCTCGTCGCTCAATTTGAGTCTCCTCAGCAGCATCGTCTGAGTTATCCTTCCAGGTCAATAAAATGGCAGTATTCGATCTTGTCGATGCAACCAAATGAGTAGGGTGCGCCCCGCCGCTCGTTGCGGTTACAAACCTTTTGACTACGTATTCGGACATTTGGCGATTCTGGGCAAAAGCCGAACGGCGCTGCCGCGAAAAGTTCTTTGAATTCAATCCACCGATACTGTCGACAAAAGATGCAATTCGCGCATAATAGATTGTTCTGGGCTGTAAGCCGTCAAGGGGAAATTCTTCCGTGTTCGGCGGCAATACTTTCACTCTCTGGAAGACAGTTGTATCGGTGTGGCTTGTTCTTTCTATGATAAACCCATCTTCTATGGATGAATTATCTGTCCAGGTCATAAGCGCGGAATCTGCAAAAACATTGATGACGTCTAATTCTATCGGGATCGCCGGCTGACCGCTGGTGAACGTACCGGTATAATCTTGATTCGCAATATCAGCGCTGATACTCGTGTAGGAAAGGAACAAGGGCCTGAAAGAATACTCATCCAGGGAAGGTTCTACCTTACCGCTCACTTGCAGGGGAACCGCTAAGCTATAAAATCCGGAGCTGTTTGTTGTTGTTGAGATCGAGGTGTCCGCGTTGCTGAAATTCACCGTCACCCCGCCTATGGCTACTTGTTGGGTATCTCGTATGGTTCCTGAAATGGTCGCGGTATTTTGTTGTACCGGCGGGATCAGCCCGGGAATAAATCCGGGAATAAGTACACGAGTGAAGCTTGAAGAGGGCGCAACCGGGTGTGGCTGTCCTCCGGAGGCCAACATCCTCACCCCCGCGCTCGAAGAGGTGTCCCCAGCCGCGCTCACGACGCCGCTTCGGAGTCTATATTGCGCGTCGAGACCGCTGCTTGTTAGAAATAGCAGCATAAGAGCGATGGATGCAAGTCCAATCCTGAGGTTTCGTAAACTAAACATCATCATCTCCTCAATCTATATTTTCAGCTTATCCGCATTCTACTTTTGTTTTTTGACTTCCGGGCGATAATGCACGCCCATGGTTTCAGACAGTCCATACTCTCGGGGATGAATATACTTCCCGCGCTCTCTTGGCCGTTTTTCCTCTTCAATCGCAAAGCGATTTTCTTCCGCGAAACGATCATGGCGAATGCCGGTCACCTGCCAGGATACTTCCAACCCGGACTGGCCGCCGGCGATTCGAAAGCGATTATCTGAGATTTTTTCTGCGATGTACACCGGAGCAAAACCCCCGACGCAGGTCAGTTGATAGCGAAAGTCTTTGTTCAGAGCTTCGAACCAAGTTGGCAGCTCTATCCAGGCCTCCCCATTCCCATCCAGCGTGACGTTGCCATTGTAAACATTCATCATGTCCGGGCTTTCCACAAACGAATGGTTGAGATATTTGTTGGTGGGATCCAGAGGATGATCGATTTTAAAACCGCCGCCGCCTTTACTGAGAAAACCGGTCACCCGAACCGGTCCTTCGAAAAAACCCGCCCAGGTGACTTCGGTATCCGCAGCTTTGCCATAGACGCCAATATTTTCCACGCCGCCGGAGGCCTCACCGTAAACGCCGATGTTATCCGGTTCGCCGCCGGAGCCGGTGGCGATTCCGAATACTCCGTAGTTGGTTCCTCTCCCGGCAGAATTGTGAGCCGAACCTCGTACTCCGTAATATGTCGCGGTCCCATTGTCGCTTGCGTTCGAAACCCGCCCCTCTACTCCCTTAAAGCCGCCTTCAAAATATCCACCGATGCCCCAAAAGTCTAGTGGTGTTGCCTTACCGTATACAGCTATCATGTCATCCCCGGTAGGAGGCCCGGTATAAACCGCCTCCAATATATTATCATCGTCTTGCAGGCTGTATGAAAATCGCGCCGCCCCGCTATTATTGGTGTTGCCATGCACAAGGAGGGTCGGGCCGCTGGTCACCGCACTGGTACCGATGCCAACGCGGCCATTGGTGCGGTAGATATTATTACCACTGATGGTCCAATCGTTATCCGCCCCGCCGCCACCGGCGGCAGCAGTTGTCTGAATGGTGCCATCAGGAAATTTGTAACCACCAGTCGTAGAATGAATCACGCCGGCGACTTGAAAGGTTTCATTCGGATCTCGAATACCGATACCGACGTTACCATTATTGTTAAATGTCGCGATAGGGTCGCCCAAATTTCCAGGAGATGTTTCCTCTTTGAATATCCCGAGAATCTCACCGTCAGGTTTAACGAGGCTGGTGCCAGTGAATCGGGCATTAAAGCTTCCCCCGCCGCCTCTGAAGCGAAGACCGGAATAATCGAAGTACACCTGGTTTTGCGGAATGAATAACGCACTGGCGCCGTATGCGGCTGAATTCCCGACGCTTTCAACAGTCAGTTTCGCGCTCGGACTGGTCGAACCAATACCAACATTTCCGGAGTTAGCAGAATAAATATTATTCCCCGAAATAACCCAATCATTATCCCCACCCCCATTACCTGTTGCCGCAGTTGTCTGAATGGTGCCGTCCGGGAATCTGAAACCGCCGACCGTCGAGTAAATCGTGCCGGCAACCGCGAGTTTTTCCGAGGGGTCGCTCGTTCCGATACCGACGTTCCCTTGCACATATAAGCCGGCAGTCCCCTGCGGATCCGCATTATTTATCTGAACCTGGTGTGTGTTGCCGCTGTTAGGTGAAACGGTAAATATGCGGTAATGATCTCGGTAGATATCAGTGACCCATTGCGGGAATTGCGCTGCCCCGTCCCAGATGATCTGAGCCCCCTCATTTGTGGCGTCATTTGCCCCGAGATGAACCGAGCCTGGAGAGACTATTTCCAAGCCGGAGCCTCTAATGATTCCATTCACATCGAGTTTTTCGGTAGGGGAGGTCGTCCCAATCCCGACGTTGCCGACGTTGCGGTAGATGTTATTCCCGCTCAAAGTCCAGACATTATCGCCGTTGCCCGTAGAGCGGGAGGTAAACGCGAAAGGTACACTGGCAAATTGACTTCGGGGAGACAACGGTACGCCATCGACTCGTATTTCCAAATACACGGTGGGATTAGAGTCGAAAAGGTCTAACGGAATCCCGTTTTGATTCTGACTTCCTAACAGCACATTAAAAAGGCCGTTATCAATCTGCTTAGAATGGATTTCCGGCCCCCAAACAATTGTCCCATCCGTAAGGGAATCATAGATCCTAAATTCAATCGAGAAAGTCCCATTTAGCGGGTTGCCGTTATCATCGGTTAATTGCCCCTGATAATTGATGTACGGCGGAACCCGGGCCTGCAGTCCGGTACCGGTGACCGACACAATAGTTACAACCAGAGCTAAAAACGACAAGCGGCTTGGCATTTTCTCCCTCATTTTTCTGCTCCATACTGATGAACGAAACAAGTATTTTGAAATTTATTGAAATAACCGTTACGGACGAACGCTCCACGCCATAATGAGAAAAAAATCAGAATGACGCAGATCAAGTCATCGTATTCGGGATGGCCCCACTTTTAATAAGACTCTTAACAGCGAGACATCTGAGCTCAACGAAGATATCTGCTACAGGAGGATGCAGTTTGGATTGCGATGTGGTGGAAACGCAAAGGAGTTAACGGAATCAACGCGCCATAGCAAAATCTACGCCGGACATGTCCAAAACCGATTGCTCACAAATTCGTTCTGCAATTGAGCCTGTCCCCAATGATTTCGGCAAAGATCGAGGTCTTCGAAATGGATTCATTCAGACCGAACCCTGCCGCTCTCAGGCTCCGGAAACTTTAGGGTAGGGAGTAATTGTGTGAACTTAACAACATGTTCCCCAAAAGTCAAATATTTTCTCAACCTAAAAACCCCTAGCCTGCAAATTTCAGATGTCCGCTTCATTTGTTAAGACAAGAAAACCTTTGACGATCTCTCAGGAGATGAATAAATTAGTCCATACGACATTTTGTATCAGCTCCACGAACACGGCCTCAACCAGCTCATTCAACGCCAGAAGGAAGCGCTCGCCATCCGCGATTCGTTGCAGCGGTTGAACAAGTTAGGCGCTATCTACGTCGACTTTGCGTTAGAGAATCCCGAATATTACAATTTGATGTTCATCATGCAGGCGCCGATGAAAAACCTCGAGAGGGAATGGCCGTGCGGCTTCGAGTCGTGTAACATTCTGCGCCAAACCGTAGAAGAATGTATTTCTGCCGGGAAACTCAAAGCCAGAAATGTCGACGCCGCGACCATCGCCATGTGGTCTACGGTTCATGGACTGGCTTCATTGGTTATCCGCGGCAGGCTGAGAATGGTGCCGGAGGATCGACTTTCTTTTGTTGTGAAGGACGTGATGAAGTTTATGGAAGAGTTGAAAGCTCCAAATCAGTCAGGCGGTTGACGGATTCCAATGAGTTCGTGATTGACCGAAAACATAGTTTTTGCTGTCATTGCGAGCGTTTTTCAGCGAAGCAATCTCCGTCTTCCTTCTCGTTCCAAAACTCCTTTCCCTCGACGGGATTGATTTCATTTTCCTTCGCGTCCACCTGCTGAACATCCCCTTTGCCGAAAAGCCTTGCGAAGGTTGCAAATCTTCGCAATGCTTTTCAATCATCTGCTGGCAAACGCCAAACGCTATAAGCCGTGCAAGTGACCTACCGCTGCCATCACTCAAAGCGATGGCAGCGGTTTGTCAATCCTCAATTATTTCAAGAACAAGAGCTTTTTCTGGGCAACAAATGAGTTTGTCTTGATAAGATAGACATAAACACCGCTCGCCACCGCCAACCCGTTGTCATCGTGAGCATCCCAGCGCACTGAATAGGCGCCAGCGGGTTGTTGTTGGCTTACCAAAGTGCGCACATTTCTGCCCAGAATGTCAAAAATCTGCAACTTGACTTCAGCCGCCTCGGGCAGGTTGTAGCTGATTTCAGTTGTTGGATTAAATGGATTGGGATAGTTCTGAAACAGGGCAAACTCTTTCGGGATAGTCTTCAGTCCTGAGTTTGCAACATCCGTGACCAGCGCCCCCTGGGAGACTTCAAACGTGATGGCATTGCCGTCCGGATCGTTGGCCGAGACATTTTGTAAGAGGAGAAGAGTGGTATCTTGTGTCACCCTTGCGTTCTCGGACATGTGCACCATAATTCGCGCCACTAGTCCGGAGCCGTCGACGCCGCCCTGTCCCGATTTTCTTGTGAGGCCAACGCTCACCTTGCCTGCCGCATTGTCTACGTTTGGGAAAAAGAGGATGTCGTTCCCTAACAAATTGCCGTCGCCTTTTTCGACCGAATTGATCTCTATAAATGTGTTGGGCGAAAAGACGAATTCAAAAGAAAGTCCAAAAAGATTTGCCGCTTTATTGGCGTGAATGTCGATGAGGAAATCTTCACCTGGTTTTGCCTCGCCGTTGATGATAAACTGGAGGTTAGCCGCTGTTGAAAAAGTTCCGGGGGGATTCGCCTTCGCCAAGCTCAAAGCTTGAGTGCTGTGTGTTTTACCCCAGTGCAGGCCGACAGGTAAAACATCTCCTTGGTTGACCACTCCGTCACCGTTAGCGTCGGCATAGGTGGCCGCTTCGGGACTCCAGCGCTGGGCCAATTGCCCCTGCCAAGCGGCGGAAGCGTTGTCACGCGGCGGTCCGGTTCTCTGCCAGTGTAGACCGATGGGCAAAACATCCGCCTGGTTGACGACTCCATCGTTGTTGGTATCGCCCGGCCAGACGATCAAGCCGCCGAGCAAGGTTGTGACGCTAGTCTCGGATTCTAAATGGATGTCCGTTCCGTTCGGGTCGTTTGCGGTGATGGAGCTGAGGGTAAAGGTCAGGTCTGTGTCCTGGTTGATGTTTTGCATGACCTTAAACGTAATCCTTGCGACGTTGCCCGTTCCGCTGACTCCGCCTTGACCACTCTTACGCGAGATACCGATGCTCGCAACACCGGTGTTGTTATCGTGCTGACCGAGGAACACGACATCGTCTCCGATGAATCCTTCCTTAGTTTCCAAAATTGCGTTGATAAGAGCCGGGTCGAAATTCAAATCGAAGCTGACGCCGAAAAGGTTGGAGACGTTGACCAACTCGATGAAGACGTCGAATTCCGTGTCGGCACTGCCGATGACTGACGCAGGGGAGACCGGGCGAATGGCGGCGACGCCGGAGACCACGACATCGACTTCATTAGATGGCCCGCTTTCTCCCGCATCATACACCGCCGTTACAATGTAGTAAAGCGTACCCGATGGCGCATTCATGTCCGTAAACGTCGTGGTATTGGCGGACACATTGCCAATGGAATTTTGCTGTGTCGGCGCAACATTAGGTGATGCAGCACGGTAGATGTTATAACCCGACAGCGATGCGGCAGTAGAACCTCTGCTGTTTGAATTAGATTTTTCTGGTAACACGACCGGTCGGTCTTCGATTACGCGCAGCATAGGTTGAAGGCTTTCACCCAAGTTGCTCATTAACAATTTCGTGCCCGTTTCTCTGACCAAAGCAGCTTGGCCGCCCAATGCGTGCACCGCCATAGACGTACTTCCATCAGACAGTGCCATATCGTAGAAAAAGTCCGGACCGCCAAGCTCGACTGTGTTGGTATCGACAGAAGAATACTCCACGATACGGATAAAGTAAAGTTCAGTGAACGGCAACTCCACGTCAAGTCTCGAGTCAAAGCCTGAAAAATCGTCATTAGCATCCACCCGGTCGATAAAACCGTCTCCATCATCGTCTCGATTTACAAAAAGCTCGATGAACGCGTCAAGGGAAGAACCATTGACTTCGGCATCCACATCAATGACAGTACGCTGTCCGGTGCTACCCTTGAAAACCCACACGTCATAGTCGCCGGCAGGGTCAATGGCCCCGCGAGCAATCTGGCCAAAATCGAGCGCGTCAGCAGTGTGGGCACTATCATTGGGTTCCGTTTCAAAGATGATTTCACCGCCACCGTTTTGTTGCGGGGCTTGCCACATTAGCTCCACGCCTCCTCCAGCGAGGGATGCAGTTAACCCGGTTGGAGGGTTCAATTCGCTTTCTGTGACTATAATATAGTTTGTTTTGGTTTCTGTATCCGAGCCGCCGGAACCGGAGACTGTTAACTTCACTGTGTAGGTACCCGGGTTCTGATAGGTGTGAGATGGATTAATGGCCGTACTGGTTTCGCCATCGCCAAACTCCCATGCTCGGCTGCTGATGTTGCCGGTCGACTGATCAGCAAAACTTACTGTCAGGGGTGCGATACCGGAGGTGGGAGTACCCGTAAACTCCGCTTTTAGTGCCGAGGTTGTTGTGACGATTACATGCGGATTATCAAGTGTGCCGTGCAAAGTACTGATGCCGAAATTATCCGTCGCCTGTAGGTAGTATTCAACGCCTTGTAATGTCACAGCCACTGCGGGAATAGTCCCTCGATAAGTGTTGTTGCCGGTCAGCGTCATATTCCTCACCGTGTATACCGGCGTTCCCCCTTTGATACGGTACAACAATCTTGCTGAACTTACAGAGTTTGTTTGATCAGACATTGTGGCTGTGAGAGCAACATCTGCTCCCGGCGATGCATTCGCAACCGGTGAGTGAACAATAACAGGCGGCTGGTTAGGCAATACTGCGATACTGTAGGCATTATTTGCCGGATCGATACTTGGGTCCGTTGAATTGAGTTGTCCATCTGTCGCAAACAGGTAATACTCAAGTCCTGGTTGCAGAACATTGCTCCCCGGAATTTCCGCAGACCAGATATTCCCGGTGCTCTCTGTCATGGCCACCTGCGTGAACGCTTGCTCACCAATTTTCCGGTAGAACAGAGTAGCTGATTGGGTGAAGGGCGCCTCGCTGTCCGATATGGTGGCAGCGATCGTTAGGGTTGCGTTTTCGATTTGAGCTGATTCGCTCAATTGAATGGTTTCATCTGTACGAACGATGAGTGGCGCACTGCCTTGATTAATAAATTCCAATGACAGCCCTCCGGCATAGCCGTAGGAATCAAAATCAGAAAAACCATATAGATAGACGCCAAAAGGCACGCCGGACGTATTCTCGATGCGGTGAGAACCAATCGTGATAGGAATTCCCGCTCCTGAAAAGTTGGTTCCAGCAATGGTATTAAACAGACCGCCGTCAACGGGCTGTCCATCTAGCAAGAGAGAGGAAATGCTTGCTGTTGGAATTGTGACGCTCAGAAAATTAAGAGGAAATCCTTCATCCAGTGTTGACATAGTGTAGGAATTCATGAATTGTTCTGTTGGCGGAATCAGCATCATAAAGGGATCGCCGTTGCCATCAACATCAGGGTCCCATTCATCGCCATTCGAGAACTGCATAACTGTAACTGGCTTGGTGGCAACAATTTCAGCAGGTTGTTCCAGAATCGTCTCAAAAAAGTCGCCAAAGTTAAGCGTTGCGACCAAGGCTCCATTGATATTTACAAGAGTTTGATCTTGAGATGCCTGGATTCGAAATGTGTCACCGTTCTCTCGCCCTTGTAACGGGAGGGTCACAAAAGAACTGCCCCAGGTATTTACCGGCGCTATTTGCTCTACGATATGATCACAAGCTTGCGTGCCTGTTGGAAGCTGTGCGCAACTGTTGCCTGCAAATACGGCAATCGGTAGCGATGCCTGGATAACCGAACCGGTCAAGTCCTTTCCATTGAATGCCTTTACCTGATAAACGTCGCCTTGGTTAAGCACCACGGAAAAAACTTGACCGGCAACATGTCCACCCTCGGTGTCTACCGAAGGAGTTATGGTGACGGCGACATTGTCAAATGGGCTCACAATGGCAAATTGGGATTGATTGAAATTGTCGCTTACACTCGGAGAGGACATCACGAGATACAAAACATTCAGG
>JBHHWX010000240.1:0-8917 GCA_046756745.1 bacterium
CGAGCCTTTTACAAAACCTAATCTGACGCACAAACGAAGTGAGAAATGTTAGTTAATTATTTAACGGCTACCTGAAAACCTGTCGGCTCGGTCTTAACCTTTGGGCCAAAGAAAGGTGAAGTAAAAAGAAAAGTTAGAGTTTTACCTGGAAAGGAATAATCCTGTAAATCCGGTTTATCCTGTTATCCTGTCAAAGAAATTAATACCCTGTGATCGGTTACGTTTCACAGTGTGCGTTCAAGTTTTGCCGCCATTACTCCAACCTCTTCAACTCTTGCTCGACTCTCTCCTCCCACTGTGATCCGGATTGATTCTTCGTTTTAGAGACTTTTGACGACTTTTTGGTTTTTGTCACTTTCGAGCGGGAGAGCCGGCGAATGGCTGACCCAACAACGAATAGACCTAAAACAAATGAAACGGGCACTAACCAATAAGCCGATTTTCCTAAAAATGTCTTTGAAGAGGGGATGGCTAAGATTCTCTCTCCATACTGTTGCGGCGAGCTCATAAATTCGAGAATTTGTTCTTTGGTCTTGCCTGCAGAGAGAAGTTCCGTTATCTGTTTCCGCACTTTATGGGAAGCAGGTGAATCGTGTATATCCACGGTCATATTCCAGCAGCACGGCGCCACCAAGCTATGCTCGATATCCGCTTGCAGTTTCTCGATCCTTTTATCCGCCTCATCGGCGTAAAGAAAGGCTAAAAAAAACAGAAAAACCGGGAATGTCAATTTGAGAGCTCGTTTGTACACATGCATTTTTCACCTCATTTATGATTCTGTTGATTTATTACTCTGTCAGGGTTTGTGTATGGCGTTTACCCTGACAGAGTTTTTCAACAATGTCATTTTTTATTTCAAAGCTGCCAAACGCCCGCGCGCGAGATTGGCTTCCTGCGAATCCGGGAAATCTTTGATAACTTCTTGCAAGTACAGTTTGCCCTGTTCAAATTCCTCGACATTTATATACGAATAGCCAATCTTCAACAATGCAGGGGAGCGTTTTTCGCTGTTCGGGTACCATTTTACCACTTTTTCAAATTCTTCGATGGCGTCTGGGAACCGGCCCTGTGCGTAATAGACCTCACCGAGCCAGTATTGAGCGTTGTCGGTGAGATCCGTATTTGGATATTGTTGGATGAATTGTTGAAATCCCTGCAGAGCCAACTGATAGTTACCGCGGAGAACATCGCGGTAGGCTGTATTATAAATTTCCCGGGACTCATCCAAACCGAAGGAGGACGGAGGCGCCGTTTGAGCCACCGAGGATGTATCTGATTCCGGCGTTATCACGCTGCTCGCCGGCTGCATCGAGCGCATCGAACCTGCTCTTTGCATGAGGGCTGTCATGCGGTCGTTGGTTTCCTGTAACTGATTTTGCACCTCTTCAAGCTGCCGGCTCACCTCCAGCAGTTGCGACGAAAGATCGGCTTTGTTTTGACGTATCGACAAGACCTGTTCATCCAGACGCGCTTTTAGATCGTCCTGCTCACGCTCTAGTTGAGAATTTCTGTCTTTGAGAAATCGGATCTCTCGTTTCAGGTTATCGATTTGTGTTTGATACGTATTGATTCGTTTCGACGACGAGGCACAGCCGGATATCAAAAACAGCGCAGCAAGTAAAATCGAGCTGACTGTCATAAATGAATGAAACGGGTTTTGAGTCTTTTGGTATTTCATGGCTTCTTCTAATTTAATTATTGACGTAGATGTAAAAGGGTGATCAATCCAAAAGGTGACCTTCTTAATTGATCAAAAGCTTATTGATTATTGTAGAGTTATGTACAGTTTTGATGAGAACATTTTTCCAAAATCAAAAGAAGGTCACCTTTTTGCAGTTCACTTTTTCTAATTTAATTATTATTTAAAATAACAAATTCAGCTCTACGGTTGCTGGCCCAGGCTGCTTCTGTATCTCGTGTGTCTACCGGCCTCTCTTTGCCATAGCTGATGATAGTGATGCGACCCGGCGCAATGCCGTAATTAATCATATAATTTCGGGCGGCTAAGGCCCGGCGTTCACCCAGGGCTAAGTTGTACTCGACGGTTCCCCGTTCATCACAATGCCCCTCAATACGAATATAGATGTTCGGGTTTCTCTCCAGCTTGCGAGCATTTTCAGCTAATATCGCTCGTGCTTGCGGATTCAAGTCCGCACGGTCAAAGGAATAGTAAATCGTACGTAAAACAAGCCGCTCCTCTTTTTTCACATCGATATCAGCTTGCTCGCGCTCACCGGGCTGAAAACCTTCTTTTAATCTTTCACTGGCATCCGGTTCCTCGAGCATCACATCGGGAAACGGATCCGGATCCGGTTTGTATTTCACGGTCTCTTTTCTGCAGCCACTCCCGAACCCCATTACCAGCGATAGCATCAATAAAAAAATCATGTTCGGAGTTTTTTCTTTCATTTTTTTCCCTTTCGGATTGGACAAACAGACTACTTTACACGAGGCGACCACGCGGGTGAATAACCGATCCCACTGGTGATCAATTTCTTTTGGTCGGAGCCATCCCAAAACATCGAATAAAGCTCTTTTTTCCCGCTTCGATTTGAGCTAAAAATGAGCGCAAATCCGTTCGGCGACCAGGAAGGATTCTCGTTGTTCTTCGAGCTGTATGTGAGCCGCATGGTGTTTTCACCGGTGACATCCACTGTATAAACATCAAATCCACTGCCGGTTCTCGAAACATAAGCGATTTTATCGCCGCGGGGTGACCAAGCAGGCGAATCGTTGTAGAGTCCCTCGTAAGTCAGGCGCCGTAAATTAAGGCCATCGGCATCCATGATATAAATCTGTGGCGAGCCAGAGCGGTCGGAAGTAAAGGCCATTTCCCGGTTCGACGGCGACCAGCTCGGGGAGGAATCGATGGCCCGGCTGAATGTCAGCCTTTTGAAACTTTTCTTATCCAGCTCAAGAATATAAATTTCAGCATTGCCGTCTTTAGAGAGAGTGAGAGCGATATTTTTTCCATCCGGCGACCAAGCAGGAGCGGTATTCAAACCTTTCACTTTTGAGAGGCGTATTTCCGTATTTGTCCGCAAATTTATCACATAGAGATCAGGATTCCCCCTTTTATAGGAGGTAAAACAAATCTTACGTCCATCCGGCGACCAGGCCGGGGAAATATTGATACTCTTATCATAAGTGACTTGTTTTTTCTGATAACCGTCGTAATCCATCAGAAAAATGTCCTTGTCGCCGTCTTTGTTTTGCGTGACAAATGCGATCTTAGACCGGGCAAAACCACGCTCACCGGTTAACTTATAGACGACGTCGTCGGCGATTTTATGAACTAAATATCGTTCGTTGCCGAGCCGGTCTCGATAATTGCTCCGGATAATCGCACTTCCGGAAGCCCGGTCCAAAACTTCAGGCCGGATGGTCACACCGCCCTTTTCAATTCGAAATTTTCCGATAATCATCGCTATAGCGGAAGACGGCTCATCGGAGCTCCCGTTTGAATTATGAGCAAGCAATGGAGGGGGGCCCGATTTGATGTTGACTTTGAAGTAGCCGGACATCCACAAATCGTTGCTCAACACTTCGGTAATCATGCGCGAGACGGTTGGGTTGTCCCCGGTCTCGGCGCGTATCGGATATAAATCGATCTCCATCCGCTGGAATGTTTTCGTATACGCTTTCAAATAGACATCCGTTTGTGAATGAAGAATCGAATTGGCTGCGAGTATGATGACGAACAAATAGAGAACTTTTTTCATATCATCCTTTTTATATTCCTTGCTCAAACTCAAAATGCACCCCCAAACTGCGCAGTGGAAAATCAACCGGCAAGGACGGCAACGGATTCGCCAAAGTGACCGCACGAATCGCTGCCTGGTCGAACAATCGTTCCCCAGAGCTGCTTTCGATGACGATATTCGCGATTTGTCCACTGCGGTGCACTTTAAAATAGATAACCGCTTTTCTCACAACCGCGGCCGTTCGAAACGGCGGCTCCCAATTTGCCTGAATTCGCGATTGCAGCAGGGCCAAGTAGTAAGAAAACGGGAATTCATCGACGTCTAACCGAACGCTTTTACCGCCAACAACCGATTTTCCTTTTTTCGGCTCTTCCTTCGGCGGTTTTTTTACTTTCGGTTCCGGCGGCGGCTCTTCCTCTTTTGGCAGCTCTTTTTTTTCAAGAGTGACGCTTTCTAATTTCTTTTGTTCAGGCTTAAATTCCTTGATTTTCGGCTGCACTTTTGCAACTTCAGGCGCTCGATAAGAAACGGGTTTCAACTGAACCAGCTCTACCGGAACCACAGTGGGATACCCTTCGAATTTATGCGCTCCGGGCCTTAAAAAAAAGAATAAGACGAATATAACAACATGCAGTGAGAAAGAGAATAGAAAATTGGATCTCATCGTTTTCTCGGTTTTAAAATCAAACCCAGTTTTGCGATTTCAAGCTCTTTGATGACGTCCATGACTTCGATGACGTTACCGTAAGGCACCAGCTTGTCACCTTGCAGTAAAACCGGTTTCAGTCGATTGGATTGCTTGCGTTTTTGCAGCCGTTCACGCAGAACCAGCAAATTTATCCGCTCCTTGTTCCAGAAAAGCTGCCCGTCTTTCGATACCGTCAAGATGATCGCCTTTCCGGGGTCGATTTCTTTGGCAGCCGCTTGCGGCAAATCTACTTTCATTCCCGAACGCAGCAATGGCGCTGTGATCATAAATACAATCAGCAGCACCAGCGTAACGTCAACCAGGGAGGTGACATTGATCTCAGAAAGGCTGGTATATTTACTTGACTTAGCGGACTTCATGGGCTTCCTTCCTGGCGAAAGCTTCGATAAGATTCGAGTAAAATATTTCCAGCTCTGAGCTGAGCCGTTTGAGCGCGCTGACAAAAAAATTATAGGCCATCACTGCCGGAATGGCTGCTCCTAAACCGGCTACTGTGGTGATGAGAGCCTCCGCAATGCCAGGCGCCACCACGCTTAAATCCGCGGAGCCGGTGAAACCGATAGCGATAAAAGCGCTCATCACCCCCCAAACCGTCCCGAACAACCCGAAAAACGGACTGACGCTGCCGGTTGTGGCAAGGAAAGTCAAGTTCTTCTCGAGCTTTAAAACCTCCTGGGTCGCGACCGAATCAAATAGGCGTACCAAATCCTCAGAGTTATATTTCTGAGCTGTCCTTTGCTCCTTCAACACATCCAGACCTTCGGGATTTGTGTAGGCGCCGTCTCGCTTGCTTAGCAGCCAGTACGCTTCCTTAAACACCGCTGCGAAGGGATTGTTGGGATATTGTTTGCTCGCTTGCAAGATTTCCCTCACCGCCATTCTTTTTTGAAACAGTCGTTTGAATTTTTTTGAATCTTTTCGAACGCGTCTGAAAACACGCCATTTATCGAGAATGATCGTCCATGAAATCAAAGAAAACAGAAGGAGAATGGACAGCACGAATTTCGCCACAATGCCTGCATTCAAAATCATATCGAAAATATTTTGCGAAAGAGCGGGTTGCATAAATAATACTCCTTATTATTTATATCGGTATTCCCTATACGGTTGGAGTTTTTACATATCAGGCTTGTCGAAGTTCCCGTTGAAACTCATGATTTTACGTAAAATATCGGCAGGAGGTTCATTTGTCATAATCCTCTTACAATGTTAATATATCCCTATGTCTAAAAAAAAGCAAGGCATTTTGTAACTATCTAACGGGGCCGGGACACAAGTAAAACAACTCAAATCAGTATCAAACAATGTCATACCCTATTGCTGCAACAGGATTATTAGATTGATGGATTCATGGATTTTTGTGAAATTTCTTTTTACATTGATCCAGCACTCCAATAATCCATCGATTCACGCACATATTTCCTACTGCGATGATAGATAGTTCTTCAATGATGATCCATTCGGCCAGATCTGAAAACAGTACTGGCATTATTGCTTTTAGAATCTTATATTTGGTATCTCATAATCGGGTACGAGAAAAAACAGGTGATTGAATGAAGAGATCTAAACTCAAACAATACTGGCTGAAAAACCTGCAATACGTTATCATTCTCTTGGCTGTTTGGTTTATCGTTTCTTACGGTTTCGGTATTCTGCTCGTGGAACAGTTGGATCAATTTCACATCGCAGGATTTAAATTGGGATTCTGGTTTGCCCAACAGGGTTCCATATACGTGTTTGTGGTCTTGATTTTTGTTTATGTCGGGTTGATGAACCGGCTAGACAAAAAATATGCGGTCGATGAAGAATAGGTGCACAGTACTTTCACATCGACAAAACTTTGTCGATAGGCTGATACGCCCAAAATTTAGTTCAAATAACGAAATTCGAAACTTATAATTCAAATCAGTCGGGCGCCTGCCCGATGTTTAAAACAATCTCGGCTTTTATCGTTTTGGTCATTTCCTGTTCATTTAGATGAAAACATTTTGCGATTTTGACGGCACCGCGGCGGCAAACGACGTTGGTAATTTACTCTTTCGAACGTTTGCTGACGAAAAAAAATGTCATGAGATCGTCAGCCGATGGAAAAATGGGCTCATATCTTCCAAAGAATGTTACCTTGAAGAGTGCAAGCTTGCGCGGGTAACGGAACGTGAGTTGAGGCACTTCTCCGATACACAGGAATTGGACCCTTCTTTCCGGAAATTTGCCACATTTTGCTGCGAGCATGATATCGAAATTGAAATCGTGAGCGACGGCTTCGACTTTTATGTCGAGCGTATTTTGAAAAACCATGGGCTTGATTCTCTGGACGCCCGCTGTAATCGATTGGTTTTTGAGAATGGCGGGGGAATCAAACCGGAGTTTCCGTTTCATGAGCACAGTTGTGGCCGCTGCGCCAATTGCAAGGGATACCATGTCCGCCTTGCCAGAGAGCATCATGACACGGTGATTTATATTGGCGACGGTCTTTCTGACCGGTGCGGCGCCGAAGCCGCCGATGTTGTGTTTGCAAAAAAAGATCGCGATCTTCTGAAGTATTGCCGGCAGAAGGACATTCCCTGTATTGAATACCGGGATTTTGGCGATATGTTAACTTGGTTTACCAACAAATGCAGATACCTCGAATTGACAAAAGTTATCGCAATTTAAAACGCTACCGTCAGATCGTCGGCATCCTCATCAAGTACGGCTTTGCCGAGGTGGTGGATCGTATGAACTTGAAGGCCACCTTACAGATTGGCAAACGTTTTTTCAAAAAGGGCAGTGTCGAGGCCACTCGCTTTTCTGCTGCAGAGCGTATACGGTTCGCTCTGGAGGAATTAGGGCCTACTTTTATCAAACTCGGGCAGGTTTTAAGTACTCGTTCGTTTTTGGTTCCTGCGGATTTACTCAATGAGCTCACAAAGCTGCAAGATGACGTCAAACCCGCGCCCTTTGAGGAGATTGAAGCCTACCTCGAGAGCCAATTGACGCATCCTATTGAAGAGGTTTTCGAGCAGTTTGACAAAAAAGCTTTTGCTTCGGCTTCTATCGCTCAGGCGCACCGGGCGCGAACCTATGACGGGCATGAGGTTGTGGTGAAAATTCAGCGGCAGGAAGTCGCCCAGCTTATCCGGACGGACTTAGATATCTTGTCGGACTTGGCGCGCTTGATGCACAAGTATGTTCCCGAAAGCCGGCAGTTCGATCCTCAAGGCGTCATTCGCGAATTAATGCAAACCACCAAGCGTGAGCTGGATTTCATCAACGAGGGCCGGAACATTGAAATCTTTGCCAAAAACTTTGCACAGGATGAAAATATTTATGTCCCGCAGGTATTTTGGGATTATACCACAGATAAAATATTAACCACAGAATTTATCGATGGTACGAAAATCTCTGAGACCGACACGCTCATCGCCGCCGGGTGTGACTTAAAAACCATCGCTCAAATCGGCGCTAAATTTATTCTCAAACAGATCTTCGAAGATGGCTTTTTCCATGCGGATCCGCATCCGGGAAATATTTTTGTGCGGGACTGCGAGGTGATTGCGCCGGTTGATTTTGGTATGATGGGACGACTGGACGACTCCCTCTTGGAGGAAGTTTCCGACCTGTTCATCGGGAGCATCCAAAAGGACGCGGATTTGATCATTCGCGTTTTGATTAATTTAGGTTCGTTGGATGACGAGCAAGATGTGCGTGCTTTAAAAACCGATATTGCGCATTTTATCGATCGTTACTACGGTGTGCCTATTAAACGGATCCATATGCAGACCATCATCTCGGATGTATTCGATGTGGTGTCCAGACATGAGCTGCGTATGCCTTCGAATTTACTGCTGCTGATGAAGGCGCTTGGAACGTATGAAGATCTCGCCCGCAAACTCGACCCGGAATTCGACATTGTCCGTTTAGCCAAACCCTATGTTACCAAACTCATGTGGCGCCGTTTAGATGTGAATAAAATGGCTTATATGGGTATCAAGACTCTGCGCGATTTTTACGATCTGCTACGAGTCGCTCCTCGAGAGCTGGAGCTCTTATTAAAAAAAATAAAACGCGGCCGCTTTGCTATCGAGCTGCAAGACCGGGGTCTGCAAAATCTGATGTTGGAGCTTGACCGGGCTTCCAACCGCATCGCTTTCGGTTTAATCGTCGCTGCGTTGATCGTTGGCTCGTCGTTGATTCTCAATTTAAAAACCGGTCCGATGTTTCTCGGCTATCCCTTGATCGGCATTCTCGGGTATGTTTTTGCCGGAATTTTGGGAGTTTGGCTGGTGATCGCGATTGTGCGTTCCGGGAGGTTGTAGGGATATAGGGGAAATAAGTACCTGAATCGTGAAGTCCTGTCATTTTTTGGCAAGATATTTTTGGACATAGCTGTAAGTAACAGTATTGTGTCAGTTGTGGCGACAGATATTTTTCTAAACTTTTCAAAATCCATGGACTTCACGATTCAGGTACTTTGCCATAAAGACTTATGGCCTGTTTGGTTCCGGCTTGTCCGGGTCAGGAG
>JBHHWX010000241.1:0-8894 GCA_046756745.1 bacterium
CAGCAACGCCTATGTTATTCCGACCGCCCGCATTTTTGCCGCTTGCTGCCGCACTAACCTGCCGCCCAACACCGCGTTTCGCGGTTTCGGCGGGCCGCAGGGCATGTTTGTCATCGAGAGCGCCATCGCCAAAGCGGCGGAGAAATTGGGGATGCCGCGCGAAGAGATGCAGCGCAGAAATCTTTTGCAGGACGGCGACCGCTTTCCCTACGGCCAAAAAGTAGAGGGCTGCCGTAGTCAAGCCACCTGGGACGAAGCGGAAAAAACCTATCATTTGGCCGCGATTAAAAAACACATAGCCGGTTACAACCAGAGCCACTTCGAAACCAAGAAGGGGCTGGCGGTCATGCCCATCTGTTTCGGCATTTCCTTCACAGCCACGCTTTTGAATCAAGCCGGCGCGCTGGTGCACGTCTACACCGACGGCAGCGTCAGCGTGTCCACCGGCGGCGTGGAAATGGGGCAGGGGTTGATTACGAATCTGGCCGGTATCGCGGCCCGGGCTTTCGGAATCCAGCCACAGCGCGTGAAGATCGAAAGCACCAACACCACGCGCGTGGCGAATATGTCGCCTAGCGCCGCCAGCGCCACCACGGATTTGAACGGCAACGCCACGTTGCTCGCGGTGGGACAAATTCTGGAACGGCTGCGAGGGGTGGCCGCCACCGGATTGCACCTCGAGGACAAACAGAAAATCGTCATCGCCGATGAACGCGTCCTTTACGACGGCGCGGAAACCGGCTGGGACTGGCCCAAGCTGGTGCAGACGGCGTATGCTTCGCGGGTGGGATTGTCCGCGCACGGTTTTTATGCCACGCCCGGCATCTGGTTCGACAGAGAGAATGAGAAAGGGCATCCTTTTGCGTATCACGTGTTCGGCACCGCTATTTTTGAAGTGACCGTGGACTGCTTGCGGGGGACGTACGACATCAACTCGGCGAAAATCGTACACGATTTAGGCCGACCGATCAACGAGCTGGTCGATCGCGGCCAAATCGAAGGCGGCCTGGCGCAGGGACTCGGCTGGATGACGCTGGAGGAATTGAAATTTAACGAGAAAGGCGCGTATCTTTCCAACTCGCTGGCGGCTTACAAAGTCCCGGATGTGTATTTCATGCCGGATGTGTTAGAGATCAAGATGTTGGAGAACGTCGATAATCCCTTTGGTCCCTACGGCGCGAAAGCCGTGGGCGAGCCGCCGCTGATGTACGGCATCGGGGTGTTTTTCGCGATTCAAGACGCCATGCGCGCGTTTCGCCCGGATGCGGAGTTTGCCTTTGACGCGCCCCTGACGCCGGAGAAGGTGCTGATGCAGATGCATGCGGATTGGGTGGCTGAAAGCGTTGATCAGAAGCAGAGGCAAGCGTCTATCTTGATGGAGTCATAAAACCCCAAATCCCAAATTCGTTGTTCATTAGGGCAAAACATTTAAGAGTCAAAATAATTGAAGTCAAAATGATTAAAAAACTTCGGGGTGTTTCGGATGGATATTTTTTCAGCGCCGAAGATCAGCGAAGTCGCAGAGAGTGTCGCCGAAACGAAGGTACTGAGGTTCCGTTTCGACCCGCCAGTTTCGAAGCAGAAACGTCTCAAGCAAATAGTATCCAAAATGGAAAATCTCGACACAAATGAAATCAAATAGGAGATTAGATCATGAATGTAGACAAAGAACTCATTCAGAAAGTTTTAGAGCTAAAGCCACAAGATAAAATATTTCTTATTGAGGCTTTAGTGGAAAGTTTAGATAAGCCAGATAAATATATACAAGAAATATGGTTAAAAGAGGCTCAAGCTAGGTTAAGTGTTCATAGGAAAGGCAGAACAAAAGGGATACCAGCGGAGGATGTTCTCGGAGAGAGTCTATGAAAGTTATTTTCGATGACTTAGCAAATGAGGAATTTAATGATGCAGTAGAGTATTATGAATTTCAAGTGGCAGGACTAGGGAAGAAATTCAAAGCAGAAATAAGTCGCGCGCTTAGGACTCACCACGTAGCCATCGCAACCGTGTCGAGTGCGGATATGATCGTGAGCTGGAACTTCAAACATATCGTGCATTATGATAAAATCCGTCATTTCAACGAAGTCAATGCGCAGGCAGGTTATACTCCTATTCAAATCTTTTGTCCGTTGGAGGTGATTTAATGATAAAGAACAAACAAAACGACTGTGTGGATTTAAAAAGCAAAATACAAAAAGCCTTGTACGAAAAGTACAAAGAGTTGACAGATGAAGAACGAGAGGCGGCCATCAACCGGAAGTTAATAGCTTCGAACTCGCCCATCGCAGCTTTTTGGCGGCAAAACATATTGCGTGTCGCTGATGAAAAAGCAGATTACAAACGGAAAAACAAGTGACTGCTGTGGTACCGGATTTCCAATGTCGGAATTGACCACACTGTTTTGTGATGCTATTTGGGACATTCTTAACATAACAATGTCGAATGCTTCGTTTTCAGTATTGGGTTCTTATTTAACAATTAATAATTTAATAAGATGAGGAATTGAGCCATGCCAACTGAGACGGTCAAAGAAAGAATCTTAAAAGCCGTAAAGGAACTTCCGGAAGAAAGTAGCTATGAGGATGTCATGGAGCGTTTGTATTTTCTTTACAAAATCGAGAAGGGCATGCAACAGGCAGATGCCGGCAAAAAAATATCTCATGACGAGGCGAAAACAAGAATGAAAAAATGGCTCGAATAACTTGGACAGATCAAGCTCTTGAAGATTTAGACGCGATTTGTGAATTTATCGCTCGTGATGCGCCGCGATATGCTCAGGTTTTCGCCGACCGAATTTTTGAATCCGTTGAACGACTCGAATCTTTTCCCAAGTCAGGCCGAATGGTTCCAGAATTAGAAATCGAAACTCTCAGAGAGATCATATTTGGAAATTATCGCATTGTCTATAGAATTACCGATAACGAGGTTGAAATCTTGACCGTATTTCATGGCTCAAAGTTACTCGATTTCACAAAACTAACATGAATCTCTTAATTCACAACGCGATCATATTCACAAACGACGATCAAAATCGCATCCTCGAGGATCACGTTGTGACTGTGGAAGGCACCCGCATTCGTGAAATCGGGTCGGAAACAGAGCTCAAATCAAAATATGCTCATTACGAGCAACTCGACGGCGGCGGCCGTTTGCTCATGCCCGGTTTGATCAACGCCCACATGCACTTCTACGGCACGTTTGCCCGCGGGCTGGCGTTAAAAAAATCGCCGAAAAACTTCGCTGAAATTTTAGAACGGCTCTGGTGGAAGCTGGATTCGGCTCTGGACTCCGAAGCCGTTTATTACAGCGCGCTAATTCCCGCTATCGCAGCAGTCAAACACGGCGTGACCTCGGTGATCGATCACCATGCCAGTCCCAACGCCGTCATCGGCAGTCTCGACCGCATCGAAGATGCGTTGACTGCGGTGGGACTGCGCGCCGTGCTTTGCTACGAGGTTTCGGACCGCGACGGCAAAGAAATCCGCATTGACGGTCTGCAGGAAAACCAGCGCTACATTCAAGAATGCCAAAGTGCAAAAGTCAAAAATCCGGATCATCTGTTTGACGGCATGGTGGGGCTGCATGCGTCTTTTACGTTGGAGAACGATTCTTTGCAGCGCGCCGCCGAGATCAGCCGTACGTTAAAACGGGGCTGCCACATTCACCTGCTCGAAGACGGGGTGGACCGCGATAAAACACTCGAAAAATATGGCGTAGATGTAGTCGAGCGATTAGCGGATTTCGGTATTTTAGGAGAAAAAACCATCGCCGCCCACGGCATTCATCTCGATGAACGCGGCGTCGAATTGTTGGCAGAAACAGATACCATCGTAGTACACAATCCGCAGTCGAACATGAATAACGCGGTGGGACGTACGGACATTTTTAAACTCTTGCAGAAAAATATTTTGGTCGGCATCGGTACAGATGGCATGTCGCCGGATGTCAAGCCGGACGCGCGCACCGCCAATTTGCTGCACAAACACGCTCTGAAGGACTCGAATGCCGGCTGGCCGGAAATTCAACGCATGCTGCTCGAGAACAACCCGCAGATTTTTGAACGCGTCTCAGGTCAAAAGGTGGGGCGCCTTGCGGCAGGTTATCTAGCCGATTTAATTTTAGTGGATTATTATCCGCCTACACCATTGACCGGCGAGAATTTTTGGGGCCATTTCTTGTTCGGCATCGCAGACGCAGCGGTGGATACGAGCATTATTAACGGGCAGGTGGTTATGCGCGGCAAGGAAATCCCGGGGATCGACGAAGAAAAGGTGGCAGAAGAGACGCGGTTATGTGCGGAGAGGGTGTGGGAGCGGTTTGAAAAGTAGTATACCGTATAGAAGCTTGACCGGGAAGTCCAAAATCACTTAGCGAAGGCGTCTCGCCGAGGGTTTTTGGGCACAGAGTCGGAGTAAAACTCGCCCGGCGGGGACGCCTTCGCTAAGAATATATACATTTCGGCCAAGCTCAAGAGAGGCGAACGATATTGATTTAGCAGTCAGAGGCGTTTCACCTGTCGTATTCTTTGACTTTTATGGTAAATTGTTGAGGTATGTGTCAAAACCTGTGGATATAGTAAATTTGTCGAAAAAATCACGATTTACGAAATTGGTTGAAAAACAGGCAGTTAAGATTTATGGATAAACTTACTGAAGAAATTCGAGGATGTTATGAAACTAAAAGTTATTGTACATGAGGCAGAAGAGGGAGGATATTGGGCTGAAGTGCCTGCCATTCCGGGCTGTGTTACTCAGGGCGAGACATTTGAGGAACTATTGAGCAACATCTACGAAGCTGTTGAGGCGTGCTTGTCGGTGGAAATATCGGAGAACATCTAATGAAACTCGCTGATATCCATGAAGATGAGTTGTGATTATGGCAGAACTCTACGGCCTAAATCTCGCAACCCATCTCGATAGCATCCTCGCTGAATTCAAAGCGAAAGAGAGCATTTACGGCTATCCCAAGCGCAAGATGTATCTGGGATTTCCAGAGGTGGACTTCTCCGTCGATTTTCACGACCGGCGGGCCGAGACGCTGTTGGGACCCGCCTCCGGGCCGCACAGTCAGATGGTGCAAAATATCGTGCTGGCGTTTTTGGGCGGCGGCCGGATTATGGAGCTGAAGACCGTTCAGATTCTCGATCAGCTCGAAATTCCGCGGCCGTGTATCGACATTCGCAACATCGGCTTCAACGTCGAGTGGTCGCAGGAGATGCGGCTGGAAGACTCCTTCAATGAGTATGTCACCGCCTGGGTGCTGCTGAAAATCATCGAAGAGATGGAAATTCTGGGGGCGCCCAAAGGCGCGCCGTTTTACGATACGATTTTCGATGTTTCCGTGGGCTACGATTTGAAGGGCATTCAATCGCCGCGCATGCACAAGTGGCTGAGCGAGTTCAAAAACGCCGCTCCGGCCATTGATCGCATTCTGGATTCGCTGCCCTCGCAGTTTGCTCAATATAAGCGCCTCCACATCGATTCCGAAATTTCCAATTCCGTGACCCTCTCCACCTTTCACGGCTGCCCCGGCGACGAGATCGAATCGATCGTTGAGCACTTGATCAGCGAACATGGTTTTCATGTGATCGTGAAAATGAATCCGACGGTTTTGGGTTACAATTTCGTGGCCAAGACCCTGCACGACGATTTGGGCTACCGGGAGCTCGCGCTCGATCCCAAGGCGTTCGAAAACGACGTCTCTTTCGACGATGCTGTGGCCATGATGAAACGGCTGGAGGGGTTCGCGCAAAAACACGGCGTCAAGGTCGGCGCGAAATTCACCAACACGCTGGTGGTGAAAAACAATCAGCACGTTTTCAACGACGAAGTGATGTATCTTTCCGGTGCGCCCCTGCATGTGCTGGCCATGAATGCCATGCACCGGTTTCGCACCGAAATGGGCGACGATTTCCATATCTCGTTTTCAGCCGGAATTACCAAGCACAATTTCGTCGATGCCGTGCTCTGCAACATGAAGCCCGTCACCACCTGCACCGACTTGCTGAAGGAAGGCGGCTACACGCGGTTGTTCGATTATCTGCGGCGACTACAGGACGCCATGCACAAGGCCGGCGCCACGACCCTCGACGAGTTTATCGTTTCACAATCTACGCAGACGGATGTTTTTCGTGCCGGAGTTGAAAATGCGGAACGCATCGTCCCGGCGCTGATTCGCAATCCCAGGTACCATCAAGATAGGAACCGTAAAACGCCCCCTAAAATCGACAGCCATCTGGAGTTGTTTGATTGTATCACCTGTAACAAATGCCTGCCCGTGTGTCCCAACGCCGCCAACTTTTCGATTCCCATCGGTGAAATGAATATCCCGCTCACGAATTACCGGTACGTCGATAGCAAATTTGAGCCGGTAAACGGACACACGTTTGTCCTTAAAAAAACCAGCCAGATCGCCAACTTAGCCGATTTTTGCAACGAGTGCGGCGACTGCGACACCTATTGTCCAGAATACGGCGGCCCGTTTATCGAAAAGCCACGCTTTTTTTTCAGCGAACAGAGTTATGAGAAGCACCGCGACTACGACGGGTTTTATTTCCCGACTCCCAATTCCATGACCGGACGTATCGGGAAGCAGGAATTTTTTTTGCTTTATGATGCGGAGAAAAATGTGTATCTTTGGCGTAATGGCGAATATGAGCTAACTCTGAATGCAAAAAACGAGTTGGTGTCCGGTCGACCTGTCAGTGGGGCACAGAACGCAAAAAAGATCGATATGAAAGCTTTCTATATTATGCGGGTTTTGTTCGATGGCATAAAAAACAATCCGGGGGATTATACCTCGGTAATGTTGTTAGCCGGGAAACAATATTAAACTTTTGGACTTTAAATAGAATGACCTATGATCGAAAAAATTGTGACAAGACGCAGCTTAAAGGATGCCTCGTCTAAGGATGATTTGGCTTATTGGTTAAGCAAACAACCCGAAGAACGAGTTGCCGCCGTGGACTATTTACGAAAGCAAATACATGGAAATACAGCCAGACTTCAGAGAACTGCTCGAGTTGTTCAACGCACACAAAGTTGAATATATGATTAAGGTTGTTCAACTTGGCGTCCCACCAGTACGGGTCGATATCATGACATCTCTAACAGGGGTTGCGTTGGAAAACACTTTTGCCAGTTGCGTGGAAGGGCAGTACGGCGATATTCCGGTCCAATACATCGGACGTAATGAATTCATTTTGAACAAGCGTGCGACAGGAAGAAAAAAGGATATCTCAGATTTGGATGTTCTTGGAGAGGAATAACGGTATTTATATTGGAGGTATGGCATGAGCACTGTGGTTCGTATTGAACCGCGACTTAAGAATCATTCCGGTCACTGATGATACGATTGTCGCCTATCTCGAAGATGGCCGTACAATCAGTGTTCCGGTTTCGTGGTAAATTAAACCTAACCGGCCAAGCCGGAACCAAAAAGTGCGCTCATTCAAAAAAGAGAAGACAAAATAATTAAGGGCAAAATGATTGTAGTAATATTCGTGGTTACCAAAGAAGGGCGCGCCGTCAAGGGAAACTGATATGAGATCACAGAATTCATGAGGAAATCTAAAAAACTGTTAGAAAAAATACTCACTGGCCGCTCTGATGCAAACATTGAGTTTAACGAATTGTGCAATCTTCTCAAGCAATTAGGATTTGATGAGAGAATTCGTGGAAGTCATCATATTTTTACAAGAAATGAAGTCGAGGAAATTATAAACATTCAAGCCAAAGGTAAAAAGGCCAAACCCTACCAAGTTAAGCAAATCCGTAATATTATTCTAAAATACCAATTAGGAGATTGAATTGATTAAATACGAATTAGTTATTTATTGGAGCGAAGAAGATAAGGCATTTATCGCAGAAGTTCCGGAGTTGCCAGGTTGTGCTGCGGATGGGGAAACATACAAAGAGGCCGTTGAAAATGTTGAGGTTGTCATTCAGGAATGGCTTGAAACGGCCAAAGAATTGGGCCGACCGATTCCAGAACCTAAGGGACGTCTACTGTACGCTTGACAAACTCATAACGCGGCGGAGCTGCACGTGAAAGCAACTCAAATGAGTATGTCAATGTAAATCCATATTAATGCAGCAGGATTATTGGATTGAATTGATGGATTTTTGTGAAATTTCATCTTACATAGATCCAGCGCTCCAATAGTCCATCGATCCGCGCTCATAATCATTAACTTTTAGAAAAGTTTACACTTTTGTCAGTCGGGATCCCGTCAGGGGCCGGGCCTTCGACCGGCCTGACCGATGCACGACTTGTATGATTATACCATAACACTCGGATAACGAACATGCACTTTACCCTCAACGGCATAAAGAAAACTTACGACGGCGACCCAGAGCTGCCGTTGCTCACCTATCTTCGCGAGCAGGAAAACATCCTCTCCCCCAAAGACGGCTGCGCGCCACAGGCGGCTTGCGGCTGCTGTGTGGTGGAACTGAATAAGCACGCGGTTTTGTCCTGCGTTATCCCCATGAAAAAAGTCGCCAACGGTGAAGTAACGACTATTGAAGGCTTGGCTGAAAAAACACAAGACACCTTTGCAAAGGCCTTTCTCGCAAAAGGCGGGGTGCAGTGCGGCTTTTGCATTCCCGGCATCGTCATGCAGGGCAAGGTGCTGCTGGATAAGAATCCGCATCCCACCCGCGAAGAGGTGCAGAAGGCCTTGACCCCGAATCTGTGCCGCTGCACCGGCTACAAAAAGATCGAAGACGCTATTCTGTGCGCCGCCGAGGCTGTAAAAGACGGCCAAGAAATCCAAACCGGTAGACCCAACGGCAAAATCGGCGAGCGGCTGCCCAAATACGATTCGTATGATGTGGTGCTCGGCCGGCGGCCCTTTGTCTGCGATATGAAATTCGCGGACATGCTTTACAGCG
>JBHHWX010000242.1:0-8883 GCA_046756745.1 bacterium
ACAGAGTTTTTCAACAATGTCATAAATATTTTGGTTGAAGGGCCAATTATGCAAAACGATTTTTATTCCTATCACTCAAAACAACTTTCCTTCGATTACAACGACGATAATCTAAACATAGAATCGACCTATCAGGATGCCCTTATTAAATCCCTGACTGATGATTTAGATTTTCATAACCATAGCAGTAGTTACGCAACTCATAATTTTCACTCGTTTCCGGCAAAATTCCCCCCCCAATTACCCTCAAAATTTATTCTTTCCCTGACAAACGAAGGCGACATCGTGCTCGATCCGATGATGGGTTCAGGGACGACTGTGCTTGAGGCGTTTTTGACCGGCCGAAAAGCCATTGGTTTCGACATCGATCCTCTTGCCGTTTTGGGCGCAAGGGTCAAAACAACACGCCTAAAGGCAATGGAATTAACCGAGAATTATAGGTCGATTCTGTATAATGCCCGGAATCAAGTCAAACACGAGAGGGATCATCTTAACAAAGAATTAGCCGACAGGTGGGATTTAAAAACCAAGGAATTTGTCGATTACTGGTTTGCACTTGAGACACAAATGGAATTGATAGCTTTACTATTACAAATAACAAAAATTCAGAACGAAAAAGTAAGATTTTTTTTTGAATTGGCACTCTCGGCCACTATTATTACAAAATCTGGGGGGGTATCATTAGCACTTGACCTCGCCCATACGAGACCGCACAAAGCGAAAATTGTCATCGATCAGGACGGGACGGTCATTTGCGGAAAAGAGTTGGACGAAAATTCATCTCCCCGGCTGAGTATCCTAACGAAGAAATTACGTTCTGCTATCGACGAATTTGAAAAACGCTGTTTGAAGAATATTGCGAGCTTGGTCAATTCTGCACCCGGGGCAATTGAACCTGAAATTAAGTTTGGGAATGCTCAAAACTTACCTTTGGGAGACGAAGTCGTTGACTTGGTTGTGACTTCCCCACCCTATGCATCGAACGCAATCGATTATATGCGAGCTCATAAGTTTTCACTGGTATGGCTTGGCCACCCCATTGACGATCTCAGTTTCAAAAGGAAAGAGTACATTGGCGGTGAAGACACAATGAACACTGAGTTTGAAGAATTGCCAAAAGTACCCGCGAAAATCGTGGCAGACATGACAAGAATAGACCCAAAACGAGGAAAAGTGCTTCACAGGTATTACTCCGAGATGAAAAGAACCTTGCAGGAAATGTTTCGCGTATTAAAGCCAAATAAAGCTGCTATAGTTGTGGTTGGCAACTCCATGATGCGCGGGAAGGATACACAGATACCGTATTGTCTCGCTGAAATAGGTAAAACTATTGGCTTTGAAGTTCCCAAGATTGGAACAAGAAAATTAGACCGAAACAAACGTATGTTGCCGGCCGCTGCCACTCTCGATAACAATTCCCAAATTCAACAAAGAATGCATGCAGAGTATGTTATTGGCTTTTACAAATCTTAATCTTTCAGAGTAGGATCATTGAATGAGGTTTGCTAAATTACGTCGGGAATATCATCGTACAATTTGTAGGGATCTTCTGAAAGTCAAGAAGGATTCCAAGAAAGGCGATTATCCAAATAATGCGGATGGGGATAGTAAAATTAGTGTCAAAATTGCTTGGGAAATTCTGAATCAAATCTGCGATAAGCGAACCTACGGCAGCATATCCGGGCAAAAAGCAGGGACAATTTTCCAGCAAATAACCAAAGAGTATCTTGAGAAAACATTTGAGTCATTACAGCACATCAGGTCAGGGAAATGGATTTATTCAATTAACACCGCCATTTCGAATTTTGATCAATATAAGGACTTAGCTGAAATAGAAAAAGTGATAAAAGGCAACCGTGAGCTTGCAGCTACTTTGGGGTCAGATTATATTGTGAGTCCGGACATCGTCATCGGAAGAGAACCTATTTCTGATAATGAAATCAACAAGATCAAAAAGTTAGTAAATGAAAAAGACGCAGTTGCGAAATTAACGCCGCTTCGACAGGAAAACACAGATGTTCCTCAAGCCATTCTTCACGCAAGCATCTCTTGCAAATGGACATTGCGCAGTGATAGAGCACAAAATTCACGTACCGAGGCGTTGAATCTAATTCGAAATCGCAAGGGTAATCTTCCTCATATCGTCGCCGTCACTGCAGAACCTACCACTACCAGAATCGCCAGTTTAGCATTAGGGACCGGCGATATTGATTGCGTTTACCATTTTGCTCTCAATGAGTTGAAAGCGGCTACTTCAACAATTGGTGATGAAAGTCAAATGGAAATGTTGAGTGTATTAATTGGTGGGAGAAGATTGCGCGACATCAGTGACCTGCCATTTGATTTAGCTGTCTAACCATGAAAGCGAAATTCAAATCTTATATCGAGGAAAAGTGTCTTGCTGAGCATTTTCCCGACTATCCGAAATACAGTGAGAAGACAAAAGCGATGATTCCATTTCTGTATTAGAAAAGGAGAGAGTGATTCATGAACCGGACAACCCGTTCTATCGTGCTTGCAATAACATGCGCGAACCTGTTACTCAACAGCCAATGCCAGAGGCTCAACCATAAGTTTATGCGACCGAAATTGGCTGTCGTGGTCGTGGTCGATCAAATGCGCGCAGACCATCTGTCGCGTTTTGCCGGCGTTTACAAACATGGCTTCGGACGAATCCTGCGAGAAGGAGCGATTTTCACCAACGCCCACCATGACCATGCGTACACTGTGACCGGCGCCGGGCATGCAACGATTGCCACCGGGGCCTATCCCTCCCATAACGGTATTGTTGGCAATAACTGGTTTGACAGAAAAGAAAACAAAAACGTCTACTGTAGTGAGGATACGGCAGCGCCTCTGCTCGGTTATCCGGACTCCAATCTCTTTAACGGGCGATCTCCTGTAAGAATGCTGAGAACGGCCATAGGAGATTGGCTCAAAGAAGCGTCGCCAAAAAGCAAAGTCTATGGCGTGGGCAGGAAGGATCGAGCGGCCATCCTTACGGCCGGCATGAAGGCCGATGCGGCATATTGGTATCATCTTGGCGACGGCAGAATGATCACGTCGGAATTTTATATGAAATCTTACCCACAATGGGTTGACGACTTTAACAAATCCCGCATGGTAGACACTTTTTTCGAAAAAGGCTGGCAGAAATTTTCTCATGAAGAAACATATTTTCTTGCCCGCGAGGACAGTTTCAGCGCCGAATATGACGGCAAGCACACGGCCTTCCCACACGCATTCACTCCCGCAAGCCAGAAACCCGATGCACATTATTACAACGCTTTGAGTGTGACCCCCTTCTCTGACAAACTCATTTTGGAATTTTCAAAGGCGTTAGTTGAGAATGAAAAGCTCGGGGAAGATGATGCGCCGGACATTTTATTTGTCGGCTGCTCTGCAGCAGACGCCGTCGGCCATCGGTTCGGTCCGTTGAGCCAGGAAAGTCTCGACCATTTTCTCAGACTCGACTCCTATCTGGGAGATTTTTTTGCGTTTTTGGATGAACGAATCGGCAAAGAAAATTACCTCATCATCTTGAGCAGCGACCACGGCGTTATGCCGATGCCGGAGGAGCTGATTCGCCGGGGATTCAAAGCGAAGCGTTTCTCCGGTTTAGAGCTACAGACGAAAATCCGAAAAGCAACTATCGATGTTTCGAAAGAACTGGATATTTCACAACGTTTGATACGGGGTTTGTCCGGTTTCGGCCTGGTGGTAAACTATGATTCAGCAAAAGAAGCGGGAGTTTCCCGAGACGAGCTGAACAGCCGGCTCATCGATGCGTACATGCGGGCTTTGCCTATCGAAGACATTTTTAACAGAGAAGACCTCGCTGATGGCATGCGTGACGCTCGTCCTTACCAACAGCTTTATGCCCATTCTTTTCATCCTGAACGCGGCGGTGATCTGATGCTGCGCATGAAGGAGTTTTATCTCACCGCCGGGTCGCACGGCACCTCACATGGCTCACCCTATTCTTACGATACGCATGTTCCGATCGCATTCTGCGGTATGGGAGTCCGAAACGGATTTTTCCCTGGTAAGGTGAGAACGATTGATATCGCGCCGACATTAGCGGATATTTTGGGTGTTGCTATTCCCTCTGATCTCGACGGACAGAGCCTTTATGAAGTGATTCTGGAGGAGTAAGTTTTGTGGTTTTATGTCGTTTGGTGTGGGTAAAGCTGTTGAAGGAATAGAAAACCACGGATTCACACGGCGCTACTCTTCGGCTGCAACCAAATAATTGATTTAGCCACGGATTCACACTGATGAAACACGGATTTTGTTAATAATTAATAAAATAAATGAACAATTCTTACTTCGTATTCAAAATTCATTTTATCCGTGTTCAATCCGTGTGAATAGGAGGAAGTTTATCATCTATGAAATTAAAAGATAAAGTCTCGATCGTCACCGGCGCTTCCAGCGGAATCGGCAGGGCCACGGCCAGGCTATTTGCAAAGGAAGGGGCTCATGCTGTCCTGGTTGGCAGAGACGAGAACGCCTTGAAGCACACGCGGGATGAAATCGATCATGCGGGCGGGCAAAGTGTGCTCACGATTGCAGATCTCACCAAACGTGCGGCGTGTGAGCGCATTATTGACGAAACCATGAAAGAATTTGGCCAATTGGACATTCTCATCAACTCTGCCGGCGTGATCGCCACCGGCTCCATCCTCGACACGACGTTCGAGGCATGGCAGGACATGATGCGGATCAATGTCGACTCGGTTTTTAATTTGGTACAGCTCGCTGCGCCGCATTTGGAAAAAACAAAAGGGTGTATCGTGAACGTTTCAAGCGTCACCGGTTTACGCGCTTTTCCGAATGTTCTCGCTTATTGTGTCAGCAAGGCCGCAGTGGACCAGCTCACGCGCTGCGTCGCCTTGGAATTAGCGCCGAAAGGAATCCGCGTCAACGCGGTCAATCCCGGGGTGGTGATTTCCAATCTTCACCGTCGCAGCGGCATGGACGACGCCGACTATGCGAACTTTCTCAAACACAGCAAAACCACTCATCCATTGGGCCGGCCCGGTGAACCGGAAGATATCGCACAAGCGATTCTCTATCTTGCGTCGGAGAGCTCCGGTTGGGTGACCGGGGTGACGTTGAGCATCGATGGCGGCCGGCAGTTAACTTGTGCGAGGTAATCTTTAGTAAATGTCCACCAATGCCCTTGTTTTTACTAAAATCAGATCCGTGACAATCCGTTCGATCCGTTAAATCCACGTTCCGTTCATGTTTTGTTTAACCAAAGAGAAAAAAACAAACGCTAACCTTCTGTCAGAAGGTCAGCGTTATAAAAAGGAGTCGTGATGAGCACAAGTATTTTGTGGCATAATCCTCGTTGCAGCAAAAGCCGGCAGGCATTGCGGTTGCTCGAAGAAAAGGCTGTTGGCGTGAAAATCGTGACGTATCTCGAGGCTCCTCCAACGGCAAAACAAATTTCCGAAGTTTTGGATTTGTTGGGGCTGGAGCCGCGAGATCTCATGCGAAAAAAAGAAGCGCCCTATCGCGACTTGAATCTCGATGATCCCGCAAAAAGTAGAGAAGAGCTCCCTTCTAAGAACATGAACATGTTCTAACTGAAAGAACTACGGCAGTAGTGTATTGCTTGAAATGACAACTCATAAGGAATGGTCACAAAATAGTAACTCCATGAATTCTTCAGGTGAAAGAACCCAACTGCTTGAAATTCCCAAAAAAGCCGTTGGGTTTTTCTATCAGTTGGAGATTGAAAGGACACACGACAAAATCAACCGGCTGTTACCTTCCCCCAAGTCTTTCTCCCCCATAATTTCAAATTATCCAATCCGACATAGATTGTCGGTAGAATGAACAGCGTCACGACGGTGGAGAAAAGCAGGCCGCCCATGATGGCGCGCGCCATGGGGAAATAAGGCGGACCGTCGCCGCCGATAAGCGTTTTGCCGATAGAAAGCGGAATCAAACCGAGAACCGTGGTACCGGTAGTCATGAGTATAGGCCGGATGCGGTTTAACGCGGCTTTGACGATCGCTTCTTGCCGGGCGAGTCCCTCGCTTCTGATTTGATTGATATGATCGATCAGCACGATGCCGTTGTTCACCACGATTCCGATGAGAATAAACACACCGATCCAGGCCATCATGGAGAACGTGGTGCCGGTGATCAGGAAGAACCAGAAAGTCCCGATAATGGCGAAAATAATGGACGTCCAAATTGCGGCGGGATAGACCAAAGACTCAAACAGCGACGCCATGACGAAATAGATCAAAATCAGAGCCAGGACCATGTTTATCATCATAATGTGCGCTGTTTCATCCTCGCGTTGGAACCGCTGCCCAAAGCCCCAGGAATAACCGGGCGGCAGCTCGAAGCTGGCCAAATATTTTTGAATCTTTTCTCTGGCCTCACGGACGCTGAGGTCTTCCAGCGCAGCAGTGACCGCCAGCGTCGTTTGGCGATCGACCCGGTGAATCATCTGTGGACCTCGACGCCAGGTGAAGTCCGCCAACGTAGCCAGCTCTACCGGATTGCCATCATCGTCATATAAACTGATTCTTTTCAGTTGCTCCAAATTGGCCCGGTCCGTTTCTTGAAATTGCAGTTTCATATCCACTTCGCCGGTGGGGGTTTTCATGCGTGTCAGATTCTGACCTCGCATGGCGACGGCTACGATGCGACCCACATCTTGCGCCGAATAGTTATGTTTCCGGGCCTGCTCTTGATTCACTTTGACATGGACTTCGCGTTCGCCGCCTTCGGCTGAAGACCGCACATCTTTCAATCCTGGAATTTTCGAAAGCCGCCACACCAGGTCTGTGCTCAATTCTGCCAGCAGCTCGCTGGAATCCCCCCAGAGCTGCAGGCTGATGGTTTCGTCGCCGCCGCCTGAAGACCGCCGTTCAAACGACGGGTTTCCGATAGCGATTTTCGGCAAATCCTCGACCACTTCCTTGCGCAGCTCGATCTCTGATTTTGTTGCCTGGTCTTCATCCTTCAAAATCAACGTTGACATGGCGTAGCCGTTTTGATAATACGAATAAACCGACTTCAAGTCGAATCGCTCTTTGTTGGCGTACAAATACTCTTCGATTTTATCAACAGCTTCTTCGACTTTATCAACGGCATAATTTCTGTTCACATGGTAGCGCAAATATAAACGCCGGTCGTCGCGGTCCGGGAACATGTCAATTTTGACTATCATGATCGGAACTGTCCAGCTCGCTAAAATCAGCACAATGATGAGTGTGGTCATTGCCGGCCGTTCCAGCGTCCATTTAAGTATCTTCCCGTAACGCACCGACATGTTGTCGATCACGTTTTTCTTCCGCTCTTTGGCCTTGTATTTGATTTTAGATGTGAGGAGCGGAATCAACGTTTGTGCGATTAAGAGCGAAGCCGCCAGCGCGATAACAATGGTCAGCGACACGTGCTTCATATAGGAGGCCACTTCTCCTTCCGGGGCCATGATAAAAGGCAGAAAAACAACCGCAGTCGTGGACGTGGCGGCTGCAACGGCCAAACCGACTTCCTTGATGCCGTTGAGTGTGGCTTTTTCGGGCTTCTCGCCTTTGAGCTGGCGCCGGAAAATGCTTTCTGTGATCACAACCGCATTGTCAACCAGCATGCCAACCGAAAGCATCAAGCCCATCATGGTGAGAATGTTCAAGGACATGCCTAAGAAATACATGAACCCTAACGTGATCACCAAAGAAAATGGAATCGCCAACGCGACAAAAAGGGTTGTAGAAATTCGTCTCAAAAAGAAATATAACACCAAAATGGCAAAAAACGCTCCCCACATCCCGGACGTTAAAAGCTCATTGATAGAGGAGACGATACCTTCAGCGGCGTTGTCCATAAAAAAAAGCTGGGTACCTTCCATTTCGGGGCTGTTTTCGATCTCGCGAATCGCCTCGATAACATGGTCTCCGACTTCGACAGTATTGGCTCCGGCCTCTTTGAAGATTTCCAAACCGATGGCGTATTTCCTATCCAGATGTCTTCCGTAATTCAAAACCGGGTGGTCGTAGCGGATTTTGGCGATATCTTTAAGCCGTAAGCCGCGAGCATCGATGACGAGATTTTCTATCTCGCCTAAACTTTGAAATTCAACCAAGGGACGAACGTTGTAACGTCTGCGACCGTCGGTAATGCGTCCCGCTGTGAGTGCGAGATTGGCATTGCTGAGATTTTGCTGCAGCCGCCCTAAATCGACTTTGTGCGCTAACACCCGGTCTGCCAACAGATCGATCAGGATTTCCTTTTTTTCAACGCCATGCAGCTCGACTTTTGAAATACCCGCGATGCGTTCGATACGGCGTTTCACGTGCCGGTCGAGCAGGTCATAACTGTTCGAGAGATCCCGGCTCGAAGAGATGCGCAGGTTCATGAGGGGGATGTTGGACGATGAGAATTTGAATACGAAGTAGCGCTCGAGATCGGCCGGGAGTTGATTCCAGATGCTCTCAATTTTTTCTTTGGCCTCTAAAGCTTTAATCGATGTATCTTCTCCCCAATTAAATTGCAAATTAATTCCGACGCCGTTTTCCTCCGAATTGGAATCCATGCGTTTGACTCTGCTCAGCGTTCCCAGAACTTCTTCTACCGGGATGGTGATCAGCTCCTCCACTTCTTTTGGCGTGGAGTTCGGATAAGGAAACCGGATAAAAATTCCTGGAAAGTCCACATCCGGCAGAAATTCTAAAGGCAGTAAATTCCCGGAGATCGCCCCAAGAACAAATAGGGACAAAAAGACCATCACGGTTGTGACCGGACGCCGAAGAGCTACTTTGGAAATATTCATATCAAATTCAAATTTTTCATTTTACGTTTTAGTTAGTGTCTGAACGAAAACTATTAACATAGCTGTCATTGCGAGGCGTTTTT
>JBHHWX010000243.1:0-8808 GCA_046756745.1 bacterium
TTGATCAAGGTTCTCATTAACGATTCTTTCAAAAAGTTTTTAATTAATCAACCTTCTGAATACCGCAGGAAAGTCCGGCAAAAATTCGAGTATCTGGAAATTGGCTACTGGGAAGGCGGGCTGAAGGTCAAAAAGATTAAAAGCATCGCCAGCAACAAAGCCATCTTCGAAGCCAGACTCGACCGCTCCAACCGCATCCTGTTTACTCTGGGCAGCGAGAAAGAGAACTCCAGCGAGAATGTGCTCATTTATATATGGGGCATCGTGAGCCACGACGATATTTCCCACGGCAGTAAAAACATCCCTAAAGATGTGCCCTTTTTGCAATTCAAACCTTACGAACAAGAATCGCTCGAAGAGTCGCTGCTCGAGGACCTGGAGAAATCTTATTTCACCCAGGAGAGCATCACCCAGAAAGTCGCTGATGACTCGGCCACTCAGAAATGGCATTTTCTGGCAAAGCAAGACTGGGAGCGGATCGAGGAATACCACAAGGATGATTTTGAATTGGCTTTGTACTTGACTCCTGAGCAGCAGGAAGTCTTGAACAAACCTTTACCTTTGTTAATTTCCGGAACCGCGGGAAGCGGCAAAACGACCCTCGGCGCCTACTATCTGTTGAAACTCCCTCTTGCAAAACAGAAAAAACTCTTCGTCACCTACAATAAATATTTAAAAAATGCCGCGCTTAAACTTTACAAGGGTTTGCTGAACGCCGCCCCATTCAAAAATGAATTCATGGCTCCGGATTTTTTCACCTTTAAAGATTATTGTTTGCGGGTGACAGCACATTATCACAGAAACTTTCCTGCAGAAAAGGAAGTCACTTTTGAGAAATTCAATGAGTTGACGCACGCACACAGCTTGACGCACAAGTTCGACGCCCCGCTCATCTGGGAGGAAATTCGTTCCATTATCAAGGGAGCGCTGCCCCAAATCAATATCAACATCGTGAAACAAGCTTTGCAAGAAATCCAAGCAGGTCAAATCAATCCCAGGCTTCTACTGGCGCTGCAGCAGCAATTCGCCACCTTTGCTCAAATGCAATCGCTGCACAAAGTGGGACAATTTGTGCAAAAGTATTTGGACGCCAACATTTTGACCTTTTCAAAAAATATCAGCGATTACCTGGATACCAGAAGGGATCGTGTGCTCACCACTCTGGACCGGACTCTCAAATTGCTGGAAAAAGAAAGAGAGCTCTCCCGGAAAAAATATCTTTCCTTTGTGGACTATGAAACTCTGGGCAAGAAAAAAGCCCCTAATTTTCAGTTTGACAGGAAACAAATTTATCAGATATTTGAATGGTATCAGGATAAGCTGAACCGGCAGCACATGTGGGACGAGCTGGATCTCTCCAGAGAGGCGATGACGTTACTGAACGAAAGAGAGTCGGAAGCACAGCGCTACGACCTGGTGGTATGCGACGAAGTTCAGGATTTAACGGATGTGCAGCACGAGCTGCTTTTTCACATCGCACGCAAGCCCATAAACTTGTTGCTGTGCGGCGACACCAAGCAGATCATCAATCCCAGCGGCTTTCGTTGGGAAGAATTAAAACGGCATTTTTACGCGCGCGAGATGAAGATTCCGGAGATTTGTTTTTTGAGTCTGAATTTCCGCAGCTCCGGCAGCATCGTGGAATTGTCCAACATGCTGTTAGATCTCAAATCCGCCCTGTTGGGAAGCCGCGCAGAAGAATCCAAAGAGGACTGGAAATACAAAGGGCGTCCGCCGGTGGTGGTCAATAATTTGACCGAGCAGACCATGCTGAAGAATGTTCACAGCACCAGCGCAAAGAAAACCATTCTGGTGCGCACCGAGCAAGAAAAACAGCGGCTGCAAAAAGTTCTTGAAACCGAGCTGATTTTCACCATTTACGAAGCCAAAGGTCTGGAATTCGATACCGTACTGCTGTGGAACTTTTGCAGCGATACGGTTACCCGAGACGTCTGGAAAGTCATTTTACAGGAATCGAGCAGAGCGGTTCACCAGGCGAAGATCAAACACGAAATCAATTTGCTTTATGTGGCCATTACCCGCGCACAGAGAGACTTGCTCATCTACGACGGCAAACAGGTGTCTTCTATATGGAACAGCGATCTGATACGCAATAAGATTTACGCCACCGATGACCTCGCCTATATCGGAAATATCTGGAACATCATTTCCACTCCGGAGGAATGGCGGGAGCAGGGGGATTATTTCTTCGAGCGGGAATACTATAAGGCGGCTATGGAATGCTACAAAAATGCCGGTGAGGATAGTCTGCTTACGAAAGCCCGGGCGTATGACGCCGAAAAAAGGCACGATTCTCACCTGGCTGCCACCTGCTTTGAAAAAATCGGCGAGATCGAGAAAGCGGCCGGTCATTTTGAAAAAAGCGAAAAGTACGATAAAGCTCTTCTGTTATGGAAGAAGTTAAAAAATCCGGATGGGGCTACACGCTGCCATCTGAAATTGCTGGAGCGGGAGGGCCGTTATGATGAGCTGGCAAAGATGTACCTGTCGCGAAAGGATTACACGCAGGCGTTTGATATGTTGGTGCGGGCAGAAATGTATGAAAAAGCTGCCGAAGTAAGCCTGAAGCATCTCAAAGATGTGCAAAATGCCGCCGTCAATTATGAAAAAGCCGGGCGTTACCTGAAGGCCGCCCAGCTTTACCAGAAAATTAAAAATTTGGAAAAGGCGGCCGAATTGTACGAGCAGGCCTCGCAATATGATAAAGCTCAAACATTATGGAAACGGTTGCAGCGACAGGACAGGTTGATTTTGCTTTATCACAAAACCGGGAATTATCCCGAGCTCTTGAAGATATATGAAAAAGCCCGAGATTTCGATAAGGCGGTTGCCGTTTTAAAAAAGATGCCCGCCGATCCCGCGTTACCAACCCAGGCTGTGGAAAGTTTTAAAAACCGGAAGTATTTTCCCGCCCTCATCCGATTTTATCTTCTCAAAGATTATTCAAACACGGCTGAGTGTTATTTTAAACTCAAAAAATATGCCGAAGCGGGCCGCTGCTATGAGTTAGCCGGCAATCCTTACCAGGCAGCTTTGGCTTATCAAAAGGCCAAGGAGTACCGGGCTGCCCTTGTCAACTTTCTGCATTCGGAAGAAGAGCAGCAGAACGATTTCGCTCGCGCCAAAAGAGTATGCCGGCGTCTCGATTTCCCAGAGATTGAAGCGGTTGCCAATAAATTTTATAAGCAAAAGCAGTACCAGCAGGCAGCCGTCTGCTTTGCGTTTGCTTACAACTATGTGCACGCCGGCATCTGCTATCTGGAAGACAACCAGCCCGAAAAAACGCATGACCTTTGGGACAAAGGTTTCTTTAACCTGGGGGCGCTGGAAGCCATCGCTCGCTACTGCCTGTTCAACCGAAAGGTTGACTTCGGGGCGCAATTTATCTTAAAGCGATCTGCTTATTTTTTTGATTATCTCCGACGCGGCTTCAGAGCGCCAAGACGAGACCCGACTTCGCTATTCAGAATGATGGACGAGTATTTTGCCAATCATCCTGATAAGAAAGAGATGTTACAATGGGCGGGCATTCTGGGTTATTTTGGCTTTGACCAGGAAGTGGAGACCCAAAAGCTTATGTATATTGAAAAGAGCGGAGACTATAACCGCTATTTCAATGAACTGAGAGACTTCTCTTATTATTTTCCTGAGTTTTTGCAAGCGCTTAAAGAAAGGTTTAGACGGGAATATAAAAAGTTAGTGAAGGACGTCTCCGAAATCTCAGCTATTAAACTGTATTTCTTAGGCAAGGATGAGGATTTTAACCGGGTGGTGCAAGGCCTGCAGCTCACCGAAGATAATTATGAGATTTTTGCCAAATCCAAGTTCCGCGAAAAAGCCATCGATCTCATGCTGCAAAGAGGCAGATTTTATGACGTGAAATTGATTTTAGTGGAAAACAGAGAATTCTTGAACCTGGCGAAAATTGCGGAAGAATACGGTTTTCTACACGAAGCGGCGCATTATTATGGGGTGCATGGAGATTATCTGAAATCAGCGGCTTTGTATGAAAAAAACGAGCAATTCTATAAGGCCGGGGACGCCTACTATAAAGTCCGCGACTACCAAAAAGCGCTGGAAATGTACATCAAAAGCGGCAAGGGAAAAGCCAAAATTGCCCAAACCTACGAGAAACTTGGAGAATACACCGAAGCGGCTAAAATGTGGAAAGAATTAGGGAAGATGAAAAAATACCAAAAGTGTATGGCGAAAATGCAAGGGGAAAATCTTACCCTGTTTTGATTTGAAATGATAGGGATATTGGGCAACGTTGTTTATATTGGGGATTGGAACTAGTCTAGGAGTGCAAAAATCAGCCCCGAAAGCCCTTATTGTCAAAATATAATAATGAAAGTCGGGGCGTATTTTTGCATAACAACGGAGATAAATGCAAAAATACGTTCGCTTTGGCTCACTGATTTTCACACTCCAAATTATTTGGTTTTTTATAGTTGGTGACAGATCTCCAACAAAGCGGGACTCGTAACATGGCCATAATTTGTAGCAGGATCGATTCGGAGAAAGGCTGTCAACGGTGATGTGGAAACAAGGGAAAAGAGTTCTTCACGAATATCTTCAGGTTGATTCTCTAAACGGTCGAAATGAACGACAGGCAATTGGGTGAGTCTGCGAAAATTGACAAAAGTTAACTGGGCTGGAGACATCTTCGCACTTACGTAAAGCACAATGCCATCACGAAGTTCGTACCCGGCTTTCGCAGAGACGTTTCTGAATCATTGAACATGATGTCTAACACATCATGTTCTTCATCATATAACAATTTCATAGATAGTCTCTGTCATATCAAAACAGAATTATAGTCAGCACAATTTAAGAAATAGATTGGTCGATGTCAATATCGGATACAGAATAGTTCATAGGTGAGGGAGGGAGATCAATGCCTGAAACCGTGCCCACCCGCGAAATATTTCGCAACTTCTCATTCCTGATGCAGCTTGTTTTTTATCTTGTCAGCTTTAGCGCGATGGGGGTCTTCTTTTATGGCTTTTATCTGCGCATCAAGAAATATCGTCGCGGAAAACCGGCGCACCGCTTCAACAATCTCAGCAAACGTTTTCTGAAAGCGACCAAAATCATGGCGGAAAACTCGACGATTTGGAAACGCGACGCCTATGCCGGATTTGCCCACACGCTGATTTTTTGGGGGTTCGCCATCCTCTTTGTCGGCACGGTTATCGTGGCCCTCGATCACGACATGCTGCGCTATGTCGGCGTGCATATTCTGCAAGGGTCGTTCTACTTGGGATTCTCAGTCATTCTGGACATTTTTGGCGTGCTATTTTTGGCCGGTCTATTGATGATGATGCTGCGCCGCGGCGGCATGCACCCGCCGCAGCTCGATTATGCCCGCGTCGATTTGAAAGAGGATCAATACAATCGTTCCGGCTTCAGCCTCGATGACAAGATATTTCTTTGGCTGCTATTTATGATTGGCGTCACCGGCTTTCTGATCGAGGGGTTTCGGATCGCGGCGGATCGGCATCCGTTTGAGGTCTGGTCGCCAATGGGTTGGTTTTTAGCGGACACAACTGACGCATTAGGACTCACCGCTTCTGCCAACATGCTGCATGCCAATACCTGGTGGTTTCACGCACTCCTTGTGCTGATTTTCGTCGCCTACATTCCGTATTCCAAAGCCATGCACGTGCTGCTCGATTTCGTCAACCTGATGTTTACCGATGAGATGGCGTCACAGCGCCTGCCAAAGATTTCGGAAGAAGCCATGAAGGACGGCATGGGGTATGGCAAAATTGAGGATTTTACCTGGAAAGAGCTGCTCGATTTCGATTCTTGTACGAAATGCGGCCGGTGTCATATTGCTTGTCCGGCGCGCGCTTCGGGAACGCCGCTTTCCCCGCGCGATCTGATTCTGGATTTACGCACTTATGCCGACTCCACTATCGGGGTTTCCGAGTGGCTGAAGCAGAAATTCAACGGCGGCTCCAAATGGCCTGGAAACAAGAAGGGCGTTAAAGTCGCCGGCGAAGTCATCAAAAAGGAGACGCTCTGGGCGTGTACCAGTTGCATGTCGTGCGTGGAATCGTGTCCGGTGGGCATCGAGCACCTGACCAGCATCGTACAAATGCGCCGCCGGCTTGTGGACGAAGGCGCCATGGATGACAATCTGCAGGACGCGCTGATGAACATCGGCGACTACGGCAACTCCTTTGGCCAGCCGGAGCGCGCCCGCGGCAAGTGGACGCAAGGTCTGAACTTCAAAATCAAAGACGTTAGAAAGGCGGCGGCGGACTATTTGTGGTTTGTCGGCGACTACGCCTCATTCGATCCGAGGTTGCAGGTGCTGTCCCGTATTGTGGCTGACGTGCTCAACAAAGCCGGCGTCGATTTTGGCATCATGTACGACGGCGAAAAAAACTCCGGCAACGATGTGCGCCGGGTAGGGGAGGAGGGCCTTTATGAAATGCTGGTGGAAGACAATCTCGCGGTTCTGAAGCGAGCGACATTTAAAGAGATTTTTACCACGGACCCGCATACGTTCAACACCATCAAAAACGAGTACCCGGAATTTGGCGGCGAGTTCACGATTTACCACTACACCGGCTTGTTGGCCAAATTGCTCGACGAAGGCAAGCTCACCTTTTCGAAGAAACTCGACTACAAAGTCACCTACCACGACCCGTGTTACCTCGGACGCTACAACAAAGAGACGGACTCTCCGCGAAGAATCTTGCAGGCACTCAGCGTGCAATTTCATGAAATGCCTCGCTGTGGCGAAAACACCTTCTGCTGCGGCGCTGGCGGCGGCCGCATCTGGATGGACGATTCCGGTGTTCACGAGCGTCCGAGTGAAATGCGCATCAAGGAGGCGCTGGCATTGGGAGACCTCGATTATTTCGTTGTGGCTTGTCCCAAAGACTACACCATGTACTCGGATGCGGTGAAGGCTACCGGCAATGAAGGCAAGATCGAAGTGAAGGATATTATCCAATTAGTAGAAGAAGCTCTGTGAAATCCCAAATACACAAATCCCGAAGGTATCTAATTGGCAGAATAATGATTCGGAGAATGATTTTCAAACCAGTGCAAAGAAGGGCAAAATCTTGCTGCCGTCAGATTCCTCACCCTGGAAAACGGGTTCGGAATGACAGATGCTCATGTGCGAAATATCCTGTATATAAAGCTTGGTTAGGTGAATCCTGCTTAGTCATTCCGGCCCGAGTTTTATGGCCCCCCTGACAAACCCCTCGCTCAGTGAGAGTCTCTTCCTGGCTTCCGCCGCATTAATATTGGCTAAAATCATCACCAGGGCTGTTTTAACATGCCCTTCGGCTTTTTCCAGTACAGCAGTTGCTTCTTCATAGCTGACGCCGGTCGCCATCATCACGGTGCGCTTTGACCGTTCTTCGAGCTTGCGGGAAGTCATCATAAGATCGATCATCATATTGCCATAGACCTTCCCCATTCTTATCATGGCGGTGGTCGTCAGCATATTTAAAACAAGCTTGGTCGCGGTTCCTGCCTTCATGCGAGTTGACCCCATCACCACCTCCGGACCGACAACCGGACAAATGGCGACATCGACATCTAATTTCACCTCGGAACGAGGATTACAGGTTACGTAAATCGTTTTCGCGCCGATCTCTTTGGCTTTTTTAATGGCGCCCAATACGTAGGGTGTCCGAAAACTGGCGGCAATTCCGCAGGAGACATCCTTTTTGGTAAATCCTCTGTTGACCAGATCTAAAGCTCCCCTGTCAAAATTATCTTCGCTGCCCTCTTGAGAAGAGACCAGCGCTTTCTTACCGCCGGCAATGATACCTTGCACCATATCCGGGTCGGTTCCATATGTCGGCGGACATTCTGCCGCATCTAAAACGCCCAACCGGCCGCTTGTCCCGGCGCCGATGTAGAAAAGTCTACCGTTATTTTTGAAAGTTTCAACAAGAATTTCAACCGCTTGCGCAATATATGGGATTTCTTTTGCAACAATCTCCGGAATGGTTTTGTCTTCAGAGTTGATAATTCGCAGGATTCCCACGGTACTTTTGCTGTCAATATTTTCAGAAATTGGATTTCTGGCCTCAGTAACCAGATTTTTGAGTTGCTCGAAAACGCTGTCTTGCATTTTGCTCCTGATGGGTTATGATCACGTGACATTCATTTTGGTAAAAAAATGAATCGCTTTAACAGCAGGACTTGTCCGGGTTAAGGCTCGGATGATCTACAAATTTTCAGCTCGCCGCTTCAAATCTCGTGATCGCTTATAAAATTCATTCAAGTTCATGCTTTTCAAGAAAACCATGCCTCTTGAGGCGCGAATGAGCGCGCTGGGATGTTCGTAAAAAAATTCCCGGCCAAGACAGGTCTTGAGCATTTGATATTGTTCAACCTGAATTCGTTGCGCAAGGTCCGAAAACGGACCATCGTACTCATAACTCGGAAATGAGGCATCCCGTTGCGAGATAAAAGCATTCTTAAACGAACTATCCTGCAACGCAAACATGTTCAAGGATACCGGCACAAAAATATCTGCTTCGCTGGGATGAAACCTGTACCAAACATTGCGGTAACCGAGTATTTCGAGATCTGAACGCTCTGTCTTTTTCTCATATATTTTTAACGCCTCAGTTGTGGCCTGCAGTGCTTTGTAATGCGTATCGGGACCGCTTGCTTCCGGGTCAAGAGCAACGCTGATAATGTCTGGCTTGATTTGTTTTAACAGGTTTACAATGGGCGAAACATCGCGTTCCACAGTAGGTTCTTCGGTAAAAATATCGCCTTTATAAAACCCTAAGCGCAAATGAT
>JBHHWX010000244.1:0-8797 GCA_046756745.1 bacterium
AGTCATGACTTACTTCCTCAACTTTTTTAAGATTATGAGCTTTCTGAATAAAGTAAAGACCAACAGCGGTTGGAACAAAGCTGAAAACAATTCCGGCAACAACTGGCCACCAGGAAATCGGCTACTTAGTGAAGAATTTTGCTACCAATGCAGCAATCAAGACTGCTTGTCCGATATGTAATAAGGTTTTACCTAATTCACAATAAACATCGCTAACGATTCGCACGCCGTTCCTCCTGTGTAAGGAAGTTAGCAAAATAGTCTATGATTGTCAATAGGGATGTGAAGTTTAGATAGATGTGATTCCGGCAATCTACTTTCTGTAAAAGGGCTGGGAGAATTGCAAGAACTGGGTTGACGAAGAAAGTTAAAAATTTTAACAATAACCAAAGCAATAACTATAAACAATGGAGGTTCTCTATGTTTACCAAAACGTACCATCGTGTAGCAGTAGCTTTATTACTCTCGTCGTTGCTTTTCGCCCTGTTTGCATGTTCGAAAGGAGAGCAAGACACGCACGCAGATGAAGCAGTCGTAGAGCAACACGACCACGACGCTGATCACACAATGACAACCGAGCTGGCTGAGAAAACTGCAAGCAAGGCCTGGAACAAAATCTGTCCTGTGTGTGGCGGCGAAGTCGATGCAACACTAAAGACCGTTACCTACGACGGCAAGATTTATGGATTTGGCTGTCCGGGCTGTCCCGAGGATTTCAGCAAAAACCCACAAAAATATGTTGGGAAATTGAACGAGGATGGCACCGCACTTGTTGAGAGCTAAACAATTCTCTTTAGTCTAAAAAGATCGCAAGCATCGGGTTGAGGAGGAGCCGGTTCATTTTTATCAGTCTTTTACGCTTGTGAAGCGGAAAGCCGAACAATTTTTCCATAAAATGCATCGAGAGGCCAAGCGATTAGGCAAGAAGTCTATCGAACTGGAGGGGCAGCTCGACAACTTGTTTTCGGAACGGAAAATCGATGAGAAGCGGTTACAGAGGTTGTTGGCAAGAATGAGCCACGTTCGCCGCAAGTTACGTTTTACACATTTGAACGCTCATTTAAAATGGCTGAGCAACTGACAACGCAACAAATCAAGAAGTACGATCAGCTTCGAGGTTATCCTGGGGATCGCCAAGAGGTGCATCATTAAGAACAAAAACAACCAGTTTTTTTTAGGAGGAACTATGAAATATAAACCACTTTTATTGAGCTTGTGTTTGGCCTTATTACTGATTACGATGTTTTCATGTACCCCTGGCGGTAATGGGGACCAATCGCAAGAGTCTACTAATAAAGCGACGGAGAATGAGCCGGTTTTTTTGACTATTGCGCAAAAATTGGAAAATATCAAAAATGAACTCAAAATCGTCAAAGCGGAGCTGACCAAAGAAGGGAAGTATAATTGCTGCGTGCATCCGGCGTGCGACTGGTGTCTGCTGAATGAAGGTGAATGCACATGTCACGAAAATCTGAAATCGGGAAAAGAAGTGTGTCCGGCATGCGGGCTGGGTTGGCACAATGGTAAAGGTGTTGTGGAGGGAGTAAAGGCCAGTCAGGTCAAGTGGAATATAACCCACGAACATGCCGGTGGTGATGGGCATAAACATTAGTTTCGTTCCCCTTCATTAGGGGAGGCACGAAATGTCTAAAATAGCCGTCTAGGTCTTGGGCATGAAAGAAGAGAAAACCGAGTCACCTGTTGTGATAAGGGCTGCAAAAAAGCGGTCGGGAAATCAAGGTCGTTGGATGAGTTGCATGTGCATCATCCGCTAAGCCGGAGCAATAGGAATGATAGTTCTGAGGGGTGGATTCTTGATTGAAGAGAATTCTCACTTATGAGAATATTCCATAATTGCGTTACCGAAAATAAGAACGGCCTTGAACGGCAACTTTGTTATGTTTGCTTTGTTGTATAACATAATGGTTGTAACATCAGAATTAACAGCGGATAATATCTGTCAACACTCTGCAAAATTTCAATGCAATTTATGGTATAATTTTTGTAATATCATTCTACTCCGGATGAGCAAAATAAACTAAACCTCATAAAGTGAATACTCTGAATAAAATAGTTGTACTAGGTTTACTGTTACACCTTTTGGTTTTGAATTCTCTGTTTTACATGCAGGATTCTTGTCATAGACAGAGGACCACGAACCAAATGGATTGCTGCGGTTCAATGAATACGCCGATAGAAAGAACCGAATCATATCCAATCTTTCAAACGTGCACATGCGAAATAACAGAAAATTCGCAAACAAAGACGACTCTCACCTATCTGGTGGAATTTTCAAAGCCGAACTCAAAAAGAATTGTCGAAGATTCTGTAAGTGACTCTCCACGCTTAAGCTCTATAGTTGATTCCCCCATTCCTCTTCAGCGCTTTAATAATAACACTAACCCCAGTTTTTCCCTAAAATTAAAGATCTACGACCTCGTTTCCTCTTATTTAATCTGATTCATTCCGCATTACAAGAGTGTCCTTATTTTACTCCAGTAAAATTTCGAATTAATCTTTTTAAGAAGTGAGGATCTTCAAATTGCAAAGAAATCGTAGGCATTTGAAGAGGTTGCAACAGTTTGAAAGGAGCCGTTATGAATAGTATCGGGAGTGGTCTCTTATTATTTGCATTTATTCTTGCCGGATATGCTGCCTGGACAGCTTTTATGGGAGGGCGTTGGCGGAATGATAGAATGATCGCCAGCGCGGAACGGAGCGCCGTGGCTTTGTTTGTTATCATCAGTATCATCATGGCGGCACTCGTCTACGCTTTTGTCACCCGCGATTTTTCTCTCAAATATGTCGCTCATTACTCAAGCCGTACCTTACCGATGTTCTATACCATCACAGCAGTGTGGGCCGGGCAGTCCGGTTCGTTGTTGTTGTGGGCCTGGTTGCTATCACTGTTTGCCGCGGTGGTGGTCTGGCAGAATCGGAATAAAAATCGTGCACTGATACCTTATGCACTCGGCACGGTCCTAGTCACCGCGTTCTTTTTCTTAGGGCTGATGGTGTACGCCACAAGCCCATTTGAGCTGTTGCCCCGTCCTGTACCGGATGGCAGCGGCCTTAATCCGATGCTGCAAAATGTCGGCATGGTTATGCACCCGCCGACCCTTTACTTAGGCTACGTGGGTTTTACGGTGCCGTTCGCTTTTGCCATCGCGGCTTTGTTCACAAAAAGGCTGGACGCTCAGTGGATCCGCAGCACGAGACGATGGACTTTGTTTTCATGGCTGCTTCTGACATTGGGCAACTTATTTGGCGCCAAATGGGCTTATGTGGAGCTGGGGTGGGGCGGCTATTGGGCTTGGGATCCGGTAGAAAATGCTTCGTTTATGCCCTGGCTCACAGGCACTGCCTTTTTACATTCCGTCATGATTCAGGAAAAGCGCGGAATGCTAAAGGTGTGGAATCTGGCTTTGATCATCTTAACGTTCGCGCTTACCATTTTCGGAACGTTTATTACCCGCAGCGGTATCATTTCTTCGGTGCACTCGTTCGGGGTTTCCAATCTTGGACCGCTGTTTTTGATTTTTTTGGGTGTAACTCTGGTCGTCTCCTTTGGATTATTGTGGTTGCGCTGGCCGCAGCTCAAAAGCGAAAACAAACTGGACGCCCTCATTTCGAAGGAGTCAAGTTTTCTTTTCAATAATTTATTTCTGATCGGGATGACCTTTGCGGTATTCTGGGGAAGCATTTTTCCAATTGTTTCGGAAGCTGTACGTGGCGTGAAAATCACTGTCGGACCGCCGTTTTTCAACCAGGTAAACATACCCATTGGGTTAGCTCTTTTAGCTTTGACTGGAATATGTCCTCTGATCGCCTGGCGCAAGGCATCACAGCGGAATTTGCGCAGAAGTTTTACAATTCCATTATCAGCCGCCACGCTTTTATCCATTGGGCTTTTTGTCCTTGGCTTGCGTTCATTTTATCCCTTGATGTCTTTTGCGCTTTCGATTTTTGTCCTGACGACCATTCTTCTTGAATTTTATCGCGGGACGAAGACGCGGGCACACATCGCTGGACAAGGTTTTGGTCACGCTTTCTGGGATTTGATCGTACGGAATAAACGACGTTATGGCGGCTACATTGTCCACATCGGGGTGGTAATGGTATTTGTCGGTATCACGGGTTCGAGCGCATTTCAGAAGGAAAAAGCAGCCAGTCTTCTACCCGGTGAGTCACTGCAGATCGCCGATTACACACTGCATTATCAAGGATTGCGGGATCGTTCAACAGAACATGCGCAAGTGATAGCGGCGGAGATGCGAGTTGAAAAAAACGGGCGTCCGCTTCTCGCTTTATATCCCGAACGCCAAAAACACCGCAACCACGATGTCGTGAGCGAAGTAGCCATCCGCCAAACACCCAAGGAGGATCTGTACGTGATTCTGGCGGGTTTTGATTCTAAGCAGCGGGCACAACTCAAGGTTCTGGTCATACCGTTGGTTTCGTGGATCTGGATTGGTGGTATTGTGATGATCCTCGGCACCCTCATCGCCATGGGGCCGGACCGCTTAAAGAAAAAGAGTGCGGTAATATCTGCGAGAAAACCTACGCGACAAAAGAGGGAGGTGGAACATGCAGTATAAACGTCTATTCATATTATGGTATATGCTGCTCGTTGGCAGCTTGAACGTTTTGCATGCCGCGCCCCGGCAAACCACAGTTGGCGAAATTAAGAAGAGTCTTGCCTGCCAGTGCGAATGTAACATGACCGTGGAAGCATGCGAGGGGGCTATGGCCTGCGAGTCGGCGGATAAGTTAACAGCAAAAGCAACACAATATGTGGAACAGGGCATGAGCAAAGACGCAATCTTCAGCGCCTTTATTCGAAAGTACGGTGAGTCTATTCTGGCCGCACCCGCAAAGAAAGGGTTCAATCTGACGGTGTGGATCTTGCCTTTTGCAGCGATTTTGATAGCAGGGTTCGGCATCGTTAGGGTTTTGCAGCGGTGGGTGCGGCAAGAACAAAAGCGTGGTGCCAGAGTCAAAACTGCTATGACGAAAGCAAACAATTCTAAATATGAGCAAAAATTAGATGAGGTCCTTCGTCGCCTCGATTAAAGAAAGGGTATAACTATGAGCGAATTAATTCTCATTATGATTTTGCTTGCAACCATGGCATACGTTGCCAACCCCTATTGGCAGCGACGCACGGTCGTGAAGCACGATTCCGGCAACGGCTATCGTGCGGACCTGATCGACCGACGTGATAATCTACTGTCGGCTATTAAAGAAATCGAGTTCGATTGCCAGACAGGTAAGATTTCAGAGGAAGATTTCGCCGAGATGAATGCAAAGTACCGCACTGAGGCTGTCACCGTCCTCAAACAAATTGATGCTTTGGGCGGCAACAATCATGCATCCGGAAAGCTTGAAGCAGAATTACAAAGACTCCGTTCACAACGCAAAGTAAAAGGTGTGAAGTTCTGTTCCGAGTGCGGCAAATCCATAAGCGCAGGGGATTGTTTTTGTTCAGCTTGCGGTAACCGTTTGAAGCCCTCATCATTATGAACCGGAGAGTAACGATGAAAATTTTATCTTTCGTACTTTATCTAAGTTTTGTCTCTGTCCCCGGAGTGAGCTCCGGGAGGAGCGCCGAACATAATTCCGGTACTGTTTATGGTTATCTATTTAATCGTAGCATTGAGAGCGCTCTACCGGATAATGCAAGGCCAAAGCATAGAGTTTCCGGGCAGGATGTGGTCTTGTATTCATATCTTGACGGCAAGTCTGCTGAAGGCGTTCGTCCTCACGCGGTGACCGATGCCAATGGTCGATTTGAGTTTACGGGTTTGGCAATTGGCAAACGCTTCGCGTATTATCCGGGTTCTGTATTTCAAGGAGTCGAATATTATGGAGAGATTGTAGCGCTGGCGCCCGATACAGTTCAAAAACGTAGTGATGTACCTGTATTTGAGTCAACCGGATCGGATTCTGCACTTTCTGCGGTGATGCATCACATCATTTTGAAACCGGCTATTGGAGCACTCGAGGTTCGTGAAGTCACGCTTTTTGCGAATCGCGGCCGTCACACTTTTGTGGGAAATGCGCCCGCCGGGCCTCCCGGGAAAAATATCGTTTTGAGAATAGATGTGCCCGACGAAGCAACCGAAGTTCAATTTGGCGGAGACTTAATGAGCTGTTGTGCTGTGGTTAATGAAAATCACATTTTTGATACAATGGAATTAAAACCTGGAATGCGTCAAGTCGTGGTAAATTATTTACTGCCCTATCAGGGAAAGGAAGCAAGTTTAATCAAAAGGCTAACTCATCCTACCGACAAAGTAGACGTCTTTCTGCCAGAGGGCGCTGGAACCCTTCAGGCGCCGCAATTCACATCGAAGCCTTTGTTCGAAATCCGGGGAGAGAACTATCAGCGGTTTGATGCAGCGGATTTAAAAGCCGGCAGTGTATTAACGCTGGTAATTACAGGCCTCGCTTCATCACCTCTTGATTTACGCTGGCTCGCGCCGGTAATTCTCGGGGTGTCGGTTATTGCTTTATTCGGAATACATTGGTGGCGGAAATCGAGTCAGTCGGGCGATGAACCATCTGAACAGACATTGGGGAATAGCTTAATTGCTAAGAAAAGGCAGTTACTTCTGGATGAGATTTTACGACTCGATGAAGCCTTTGAAGCCGGAGCCATAGATGAAACCACTTATGTTAATTCGACAGAGCAGTTAAAGCAACTTGTTCTGGGCCTGGATTCCAAACATAATGATTCTAGTCTCCATGAATTAAAGAGAGAAACGGAGGTGGATACCGATGAAAACAGATAGCACCGTTGTGGCTATGATGGTCGCCTCGGTTTTGCTTTTGTTGCTTATCGCGTGGGTATTTTATCAGGCTTTGCAATTGGATTCGGATCGTAAAATAAAAATTGCGGACTATCCACAAAAAGCAGTTATGTTGCAAGCTCGCGCTATGAATCAGGCGCATTTGGAGGAACTGGCTAAAAAGGGAAAAGTTGCTAAAGGCATGTCGATGAAGCTGGTACGTCTTGCTCTTGGCGAGCCTGAACACACCGAACAGATAGAACGTGACAATGAACACGTTACAACGTGGTGGTATCAGCACAACGGCTGGATGAACGTTGTTTTTGACCGCAATGGGATAGTTGTCGGAACGGAGAAACAGCCTTAATGAATTAGTGTCTGACCTATCGCTTGCGGGTCTGTAAACCTGTAGGAGGTGTTGAAGTCATGAAAAGGTGTATGAGCATATCAATTAAAAAACTATGCTTTGTAGGTGTTTTTTTGCTCTTTTCCCTTTATGATCAATCCGCTTTCGGGCAAGGAGTGGCCATAAAACTTTTGGGAGATTTTCAAGAAGATTGGAAAAAACACTGGGTTAAAAGAAGTGTGTTTCAGAAACCAGCCAGACCTATGTTCGATATGAATTCCTCCGGAAAACGTATTCCATATCAAGTTGTGGAGGACAAGAACGATTCTGTGCTAAGAATGGATAGTCATGAGAACGCTACCGTACTCTGGCGCATGATAAATATTCATTCCTTTAAATTTGGAAAAATCAGGTGGCGGTGGAAAGTGGATAAGAGTTTAACGGGAAATAGGCACGAAAGGAAAAAAGTTGGCGATGACTATGCTGCACGCGTGTGTGTGATTTTTGAACCACATCTTGTTAGCTGGAAGACGCGTGCTATTCATTATGTCTGGGCCGGCAAAGAACCTATAGGAAGTGTCTTCAAAAATCCTTATACGGAAAGCGTGGCCACTATTGTTGTGGAGAGCGGCAACAAACTGACCGGTAAATGGGTGAGTGAAGATCGAAACTTTGTAAATGATTATGAAAAGATTTTCGCAAAAACTCCGGAAATGATCTCCGCTGTTGCCATTATAGTGGACACAGATAACACACAAACCAGGGCCCGAGCATGGTTTGATGACATTGTTTTAGAATTTTGGAGGCCGAAAAAACCGGGTTACAGTGCGATGCCAGGACTCAGGGATTAATTTTTCAGATAAAAGACAGAACAAAAGCAGGCGGTAGGACGGTGTCCATGAAAAAGACAGGAGCAAAACGAATTCCCCCAAGAATGCTTGCGATATTCAAAATGAAGTTTCTGTTGCTTGGAGCTGGGATTGGAATGTTAATCGGAGGGCTGGCTATATTTATTGTGACAGGAATGAACAAATCTCATGTGCAGGAAGATACAACCAATTATCATCCGGCGACCTTTGCCGTGGCGGAAAAATTTATCTGTGGCTGTCTGGAGTGCGAGATGGAGCTGGTGGAATGTAATTGTACAAATTCTTCCGGAGGAACGTACGAGATGTACTACATTTCCGAAAAATTAAAAGGAGGATATTCAGAAGCACAGGTACTCCACGAGGTTAACAAAAAGTTTGGTCATATAAAAAAACAATATCAACACCTGCTAAATGATGAATGAAAGGAGTTTACCATGAATTTATTAAAGTGTATTCTTCTTCTGTTTGCGATAACGGTTTGTTCCGGATTTGCTCAAATAGAGAGTAAAATCAAGGTCGCGCCAGACAGTTCCGCTCTCTTTGTAGTGAAATTTGGGGTTGATGACAAGAAGGGCGACCGCGCCGGATTACAAAATTTGCAGACCGAACGACTACATGCTATTGAGGGGGTGCGTTATGTAAGCGCTAACTACAAGTCCGGGGAAGTAGTGGTTCGGTACCTGTCCTCAAAAGTAACCCTGGAAAGACTTCTTGCAGAACTGGAGAAACTCAGTGAAAATCGAATTTCACTTCTCAAAGACCCGGAGACGATTGACTCTTCAAAGAAGATC
>JBHHWX010000245.1:0-8792 GCA_046756745.1 bacterium
CTCGATGTGAGCCTGCATAAAAAGGCCGGCTGAAGACTTTCATAATCCTTTCTTTGTCAAATCCCATACGCACGAACTCTTCCGCGAAGACGTAGGCCATCTCCTCCGTCGTCTCAGCGGTAGCCGGCAGTTCTACTCCAACGAGCATGTTGGGATCGGTCGGGTCGGGTTCTTTGTATGGCATTTGTTTCTATCCCTAATTTAAATTTGCAAACTGAAAAAAGGTAACCTTCTCGAACATTTGAAAAAGAGTTGTTGTACAGCTTACATATCACTCTCTAATAATCAGCGCTCTTTCGGCAACTAAGAAGGTCACCTTTTGTTTACCCCCAGTGACGAAAACGCTAACCTTCAAAAACAGAAGGTCAGCGTGTCACTTTTGTCAAATTCCCAGCCAAATATTCTTTCATGAAATCACTTTCGTTGTCGGGCGTATAGCCCGTCGTTGCCGGTTGCCAGACGCCTACACCTCCCATGCCGCCATCTTCAGCTTTGCTTACGCGCACCAGCGTTTCTTTGGGCACGGTGTTGATAGCATGATTGTCCGCTTCGCCGCCGAAGATGAAGCCCATGTAGACTTTGGCTTTGTGGAACAGATTGTCGGTCTGGTGCATGGGCATGTGCCAGTTGCGGGTGATGGACTGCTGTGAGCCGTAGCGCAAATTAGCCTGATAGCCGGTGTTTTCCGATAGCGCCCGGCCGTCCGGTCGGGTTTCGTGAGCCTTGACGCTCTTTTCCGTAGCGATAAACGGCGCGTGTTTCATCATCACGATGTTGTACGGATAGGCGTGGTTATACTTCACCCGAAGCATACAGCGGGATACCCGGTAGAAAAACTCATCCGGCCTGGCGCCGATATAGGGCCGGTCCGCCGGATTCGCATCCACGTAAACATAATCCCCGTCGTTGATACCTAAGTCGCGGGCTGCTTTCGGGTTGATGTGCAGTTGGTGCTCGCCGACACAAGGGGCGCGTTTGTCGAGCCGGTAGGGATCGCCGAAATTGGAGTCGTACAGCATGTGCCAATCGACGTTGGACCAGCCGCTGTGCACGCGGTGCCGGGTCTTCGGCGTGAGGCAGTAGAACTGGAAGCCCTTCTGCCATAGAAAATTTTTTGTATTCTTGACGTTGCGCCAGTGCATCTTGATATTGCGCACCGTGCGATCGTCCCAATGCCGGGCGCTAGCCGAAATGCCGTAGTCATCCGGCCGGATATACGGATTTGAGCTGACGATGACATTAGGCAGATAGGGCGTCGCTTCCGGTCCCTCCCGGTGCACGATGAAATTTTCGCCATATTCGATGGCCTCGGGAATGTCAGAGTAAGCATGCATCCTCCCGGTGTCGGTATGAAACGGCTCGCTGTCCTTGATCTGCTCGTAGAACGGAATGCGAGGATAGGTGCGGAACAGCATAAGCGCGCCGCCCGGCGTTCCATATTTGCCGGCCATGATGTCGTCCAACTTATAGCCGGTGGTGGTTGTGCTGGTATCGAGTAAACGCTGAATGTAAACCCCTCGCTTGCCTTCGTACTCAAATTTGAACATGTCCGTAAACCGTTTGTCGCCGGTCACGTTTGCCAGGGCTTTTGCAATGCCGGCGATAATCGCCAGATCATCCTTGCTGTCGAACACCGGCGGGATGCCGCCTTTCCAGATCTGCAGAAATGGATTCGAGCAACTGGCGGTGATTTCCAAATCCTCAAATTCCAGCCAGGAGTTGGCCGGCAGCGCCAGATCGGAATATTCGATGGACGCGGTCATCTGTATGTCGAACGAGACGATCATCTCGATGTTGGGGTTGACGTTTTTGATCATCTCGTACACCCACTTGGCGTTGTTGATAAGATTAACATTGTTGAACAGCAAAGCTTTGGTGGGCGTTGGCATGTGGGTTTCGCCGGTGAAATTTTTGCGCCCATATTTGGGCGTATTCACGATCAGTGCTTTGTCGCCGTGATTCCAATAAGCCGGCTCTTCACCTTTGGCGTAACCGTGGTATTTGACCTCTTTGCCCGGCGCATTTTCGTCGAGATTGGGTTCAAAAGGATCCTCAGCGACCCAACCCTTAAAACCGGGCCCGGTCCACGGAGAGCCTTGAAACAAAGCCGCTTTGTAATTTCCGGCCCAGGTATGACAGCCGGCGCCCGGCTTGCCGATGTTGCCGGTCAAGATCACCGGCAGATAAGCAGCCCGGTTCATCTCTGTTGCGTGGAACCAATGATTGATGCCTTCGCCTTGATGAATGGCCACCGGCTTCATCGTGGCGATATCCTTGGCCAATTGTCCCACTAACTTTTTCGGCGCATGGGTGATAGCGCAAACCGTATCGATGTCGTAGTCTTTGAGATGCACTTGATAAAGGCTCCAAAGAGTAGCTACTTCCACCTCTTTGCCGTCGACGAGCTTTATTTTGAATGACCCGTCAAGAGCGGGCTCGATGCCCTTCTGTGTCATGATCTCACCGATGTCGTCGCGAGTGATCGCTTTCGCTTTGTTCTCTTTTTGATCCCAGACCACAAAGTCGCCGAGCTTTTCGTGCTGATCTTCGGAGAAGCCCTGGATTTTTACAGAAGGCCCTTCGGGAGATAAGTTACTCTGGTAATTCGCAAAAACTTCATGGGCGCGCAGACGTTTCAGGTTGTCTTTGCGCACCAGCAACGGGAAATCGGTAAACTTCTTGATGAAAGCCTCATCGTGCCATTTTTTGTCGATAATAATCTTGGCGATGCCCAGCCAGAGGGCGGCATCCGTAGCCGGTCGAATGGGAATCCAATAATCAGCTTTGGTGGACGGCGGACCATACTCCGGCGCGATCACGACGATCTTGGCGCCGCGCTCCATGCACTCGATAAACCAGTGGGAGTCCGGCAATTTATTTTCAACCAGGTTTTTCCCATCCATAACGATCAGCTTTGAGTTGCGCAAGTCGTTGAAATCACAATCCGAGGTCTGGAGACCGTGAACCCAGGGATGTCCCGGGGCCTGGTCGCCGTGCCAGGTGTAGTTGGAGAAATTGCGCCCGGCGAGCGCTTTGTCTTTGCCCACGCCGCGATTTTTGGCGTCGAGTAGTGCCAGCGAATTGTTGAGGCGGTACATGCCGTATTTGCCGATCACGCCCAGCAGGCCCATACCGCCGCGCATCTTGACGCAACGCGTGCCAGCGCCTTTGGCGGCCTCGACCATTTCAGGTTGGTAGCCCTGGGCCAGCAGACGGTTTTGGCCTTCTTTCCCGCTGTAACGTTTTGTGATGGCGGCCAATGCTTTAGCGATGTTGTCGAACGCGTCCTCCCATGAAATCTGCACAAATTCATCGTCGCCGCGGCTGTCGAATTTGTATTTGGATTTGAGCTCCGGGGTTAGCTCAGGGAAACCAGCGTGTGCCCAGGCTTTCCAGCCCTTGCGGACGATCGGGTGTTTCAAACGATACGGTCCATAAAGCACGCGATGAAACGTATAGCCCTTTGCGCATTGTCTTGGATTCCAGTTGCGGGTGGCGTGATTACCGTAAAGATCGGAGTATTTCTGATAATCATAAGTTGAGCCCAGACGGATCACGATGCCATTGCGGACATAGGCCCGTACCCTGCAGGCATGGGTGTCGTTTGGCGAGCACACCCAGTCAAACCAGGAGTCGTATTTATACTGGTCGCGGTAGATCCTTTCCCAGTTCCTATCTACCGATCCGGCCAGAGGATTTTGATCCGGATCAGCCGCGGCCAGAAGTTTCAATGGCATATTTAGTCCAAGTACGGCTGTTCCCGTTCCGGTGCCTAACCAGCGTAAGAATTGCCGACGGTTCATTTCTCCGAACTCCAGTTTTTTGTCAGCCATGAGATCTCTCCTAAAATGAAATGGATGGTGTTGAAGTTGTTACGGAGTATTGGATTGATGGATGAATGGATTAATGACAACGATGGATAATTTGCGAATCCCAATAATCCAATAATCCAACAATCCATCACTCCTAAAGCATATTTTATTAGAAAGTTGTTCTCTTCGTCCTCAAAATATATCTCAATCAACAATCACCAAATCCTGCCAGATGGTCACGGATTTCTTACCATCGCGATCTCCCGCGCTGCCGTTCCAAACTGCAAAAGCCACTCGCACGGTTTGACCAGGACTGAGATCGACGCTGCGCTTGCCGCCGCCTTTGAAGGAGCGTCTCAGCACAACCCGATACGTTCCCAGATCGTAGATGCCTTTTGCTTCAACGTTTTGGTCAGCAGAAGGATGAGCCTTCAACGTACCGAACCCTTGCGCTGTCAAATCCTCAGAAGCGCTTTTTCGGGTAGGATCGGAAACGATATTTCCTGCGCCCCAGCCCGTGATAAAGTCCGGGTTGGATTTCAAAGTCAGAGCGTGGCGGGTTGGCTGTTCGAGCGCCGAACGCATCAGGTTTGGATAGGAATCGATGCCGATGTTGGGATAGGCCTTATCGATATCCTGAAAGGCGACGTCAAGATCGGCCTGGCGTTCCGATTTCCACATCCAGAGGTTGACAAACTGTCCGCGCTCGCCCATGCCGAAAAAAGGCGGATCGTCCGTAAGAGAAAACTCCACAGCAGCGGCGTCGCGGAAATCCTGAGGACGAATGGCCGTGTGGTCATGGCTGTCATCTTCCCACATCAGACGAATGGCCAGCTTTTCCCCGTCGTGCAGGGCTTTGACGTTCAATATCTCTGGCCGGTCATCCCGCCACCACAGCGGCATCATGTGCAGATTCACACCCTCTGCGTCTCTCCAAACCCCTGCATCTGGATGATCGGGAATTTCTGTCACACGTTTCGTTAAAATGCGGAATTTCTTCATCTCAACCCGCTCGCGCTGCTGCTCGCTGGACATAGAAAGTACGAGATGCGTTAAATGCCAGGCGTCATCTCCATAAGCCCAATCGCTCATCGGCATCGGCGACCCCGGCAAACCGGCAACGATACGGCGATAAATCTGCTCCGGCGCCGGGCCGCCTTTGAAGACGCCCTGGGTCAAATCTCGCGGCCGGGTGGGAAGGCCTTCCTCGTCAATTTGTTTCTGTACGCCGTCGCCTCTTCCCGTTGCACCATGACAGGGCGCACAAGCGTCCGTAAACCTCTCTTTCGCAAGGGCTTCCGCTTCTTTGTCAAATGCGGGTTCGGACGGAAGTTTGATTACGCCGGTACCACTTTCGCTTTCCTCGGTGACAGCTTGAAAAGGCTCCTTCGCAAAGGATTTAACATAATGCACCAAAGCCCATCTCGCCTCCTCATCAAGATGTGACCAGGAAGGCATGGCGGAGCCGGGAATGCCGCGTGAAATCACATAAAAAATGTCTTCGTCAGTTGGAATCCTTTCCCAGGTGGAGACCATTCTGTAACGAGCGGCTGTAAAATCTCTTGGTTTGGGGTAAAGCAGGTAGGCGGCTTCCCCCTTCCCCCGTCCGTCCAGACCGTGGCAAGGGGCGCATCTTTGCTCATAGATCTGTTTGCCTTTTTTTAATAAATCTGATGAACTTGCGAGGACTCCGGTAGGTTTTAAATTTGTTTCGATGGGCCCGGAAGTGAATGCTTCACCGGAATAATCCTCTTTTTTACAGTTCAACGATGCTATTGTAAAGAAAAAGAATAAGATTACTATGGTGAATCCGTGAATTTTGTAAAATGCTGATTTCTTTTTCATTTTTTAACCCCTCTGAAATGTTCAAGGGAATACGTGTATAAGTACGGCAAGGGATAAAAAAGCACGACAAAAGACAAACACGGGTCACTGTTGCTCATTGCTTTGCTTTTTGGAGTGGGGAAATGTTATCAGATAATAACATCCGATTATCTTTTTAAAACTAAGTTTTTTTTTTAAAATGTCAAGATCTTTTTTCAGGTTTTTTTATCAGATTTGGTTGTAATTAGAATATCAGCTTCCTATATTACTTTTAGATTTAATATTTACATATTGCTTGTGAACAAATCAGATATTTGTAAGAAAAGCAAGTTATGAGGTTTTATGCCCGTTCTCTTCAGTCGTGCTTGTGAATATGCCATTCAAGGATTGGTAGAAATGGCTCGTCATCCTGAAAAAAAGCTTTGGCGCATTCAAGACATCGCACAAGCAACAAATACCCCGGCGCCGTTTCTCTCCAAAACATTTCAAATTTTGGTGAAAGGACGTATTCTTAGTTCTACCAAAGGACGTGGAGGTGGGTTTTCATTTGCCGTTCCAACGAAAAACATCTCAATGATGGACATCGTCAACATTATTGACGGTTCTAGTCTATCCAAGAAATGCGCATTGGGATTGCCGGAATGTAGCGGCGAGAGTAATCCATGCCCGTTCCATGAACATTGGGGACCGATTCGTGACAGCATTATAGATGCTTTAAGAAGAAAAACCTTGGATGAATTCGCCAGAAAAGCGCGCTGAAGATACGGGACACGACAAGGCTAATAAGAGAGGCTGGCGCCGACGGAATAAAGACGATCAAGAAGCCTGTTTTTATCGATTTGAAAGCCGGTGAACCCATTCTCGTCTAAAGTCGATTCCCAAAAATAATTTCGAACATTCCGGTGATCGTAAAGATTAAACAGATTGACAAATGAAGTCAATCGCATCTTGCCAATATGCCAGCCTTTTTCGAGCTTAACATCAAGAGAATGAAAGGCAGGAAGCCGGCGGCTGTTTTTGGTCTCAACATCGAAATAAACAAAACTGTTCTCAAAAGGGTTTTCGCCAAGCAAGTTTATTTGATTGGGTGTAAAAGGGGGACCGGTGTAATACCGCCACAAAGCACTCAACCTGACTCCATTTAACAAGGGAAAAACAGCGGTGATAACGACGGAATGAGTCCGGTCGAAATCACGTCTTGTAGTCGTGCCGAAAGCGTTCTGAATTCGATTCCGGCCAAAGGTATAGGCAATTCTGGCGAAACTGGAACGAGGAAATTCTTTTCGAACAAAAAAAGTTATGCCCGTTGAATATCCTTTTTTCACATTAAAAGGCTGATCCAGAGACGCAAGTTCAAACCGGTTGGCAAGATCGAATTTGAAATCATCGAATAACGTGACGTAATCTTTGTAATAAGCTTCAAGGCTGAGGTCGATAACTTTGTTCTTAAAAGAGAGTCCGCTTTTATAATGGATGCTTTTCTCCGGAATTTTCAAAAGGCGTGTTTGACCTTGATAGGTTTTCATGCGGTTGAAATTATCAGGCTGGTAGTACCAGCCATAGGCGAGCCTGGCGGCGATTTTTTGCGAGAGCTGATATTTCAAAGCGGCTCGTGGGGCTAATTGTGCACCTTTGGTAAAGCTCTGACTCGATAACCGAAACCCAAGCTGCACATTGAGTTTTTTCGAGAGCTGCCAGGTATCCTGTGCGTATCCCGACACCAGAGCGCCGGCAATACCGGTATCAACATGGATGGTGTTGATAAATACGGAATCCGCTGTCGTTCGCGTCTGATCTAACCGAATTTCATCAAATAAATAATCGCCTCTAAAGGTGTGTAATTCTAAACCGAATTCGACTAAATGCCGTGCCGAAGGAAGCCACTTGTTTTTATGGAGCACACTCAACACGTTGATCTGACTGCGGTCTTGATTACCGTCGCGCTGACTTTGTTCCAAAAAGAAGTCAGCCTTTTTCCAAAAGGACTGGAAGCCCAGGGTTGTGGCTGAGTGAAAACGCCTGTGCCACAAATGATCCCAATTGAGCCAGGTGGTGAGACTGTGCCTCGAGCTCACATAATACTCGCCTTTTGTATTTGCAAATTCGCGAATGTACTCGAAATTGTCGCCGGCGCCCAAAACATTCACCGCCAGCTTATTGCGGGAATTCAGTTTTATTTCGAGCTTACTCCACAAATCGAAGAAATCTGCCGGGGCGTTTTTATTTTTAAATTCGATTTCATAGGAGGAGTTTTTTTTCCAGAGGTCGATAAAAAAGGGTTGAAAATCGCGCTCAGGAAAGAAAAAAGACCCCATGTACCCCAAGCGTGCGCTCGCAAAAAAACTCACTTTCTTACGAAGTCTGCGATTCATAAAAAAAGAGGCGCTGACCAGATCCGCTGTAAAGGAAGATTTAAAATCTTTGATCTGATCGACCGTGTTTATCTCCAGCACCCCGGACATTCTGTCGCTATATTTAGCGGAGAACCCACCTTTGGCGAGTTTAATGTTTCCAACCAGGTTGGGATTGACGACGCCAAACATTCCATAAAAATCATGGCCGTGAAACGGCTCAAATAAGATGAGATTATCGAGGATTATCGCGGTTTCATCCGGATGTCCACCCTCAATAACGGGTTTGGCGCTCAGACCCTGCGTCGCGACCCCGGGATAAATTTCGATACTGCGGTAGACGTCTCTGGTGAAATTAGGCGAGGAGACGATTTCCTCTGCGCTCAAGACACAGGCCGCAGTATCGTCGTACCGGATCGCGGAGGTTTGTGAAAAGACGAGATTGCCTGATATAACAACTGTCACCCCGAAAAAGGCTGTGATAAAACCGTCCTTCATGTTACTCGCTTCTCAGATCTAAAGTTACTTCTCAGAACACATTGAACCGCTGTTAATTCATCGACAGCATTAAATTAAAACCATAGTATCTTCGGCAGCATTTGTGACGTTTTTGAAAAACTCTGTCAGGGTTAATGCTATTCCTTATATATCGAGGATACATTTATATGTATACTACATACGGCCAATTGTGTAAGACTCCAACCCTGACAGAGTGATCAATCACCCAAATCATTTATGACTCATATCTTTTGTATAGCTTTTATACACGATATCAATCCAGCGGTTGTTGTTAATAAACCCTGTT
>JBHHWX010000246.1:0-8776 GCA_046756745.1 bacterium
TGTAGAAGAGATCAACCTGATTTCTTTTGCTGTTATTTTATCAAAATTATTTTTTAGCTTATATTTTTGAAGCGAATTCTGCGTGGGTGGTTGTCACTGTTTTGACGGTGATGGTTTTCGCCTCGAGCTGGATTGCACTGAGAACAACCAAGCTCAAAAGAACGACGCTGTACAAAAAAACGTTGTACTCTCTCTTACTTGGAGGAGGCATCACATTTCTGTTGGTGACTCAGGTAGTTTTAGATCTGAACCCCTGGTATTCACCTCGCTACGTCATTCCACTTGCCGGAATGATTTTCGCAAGTGCAATGAATAGCGTGAGCTTGGCGGCAGAACGCGCAACAGCAGAGATTGAAAGAAATGTCGATTTTCAACAAGCACGAAATATTGCACTCAGGACTTCTCTTATTCCAATTACAAACTCGCTATTTGCTGTAGGTCTTGTCTCGTTGCCTGGCATGATGACAGGTCAGATTCTGTCAGGAATCTCGCCACTCGTAGCCGCGAGATATCAGATTATGGTTATGTGCATGATATTCGGCTCTGCAGGCATTTCTTCGGCTTTATTCCTTAAACTGACCATGCCGGATTTTCTGTTGCTTCGAAAGCTTCCGTGAGCACATATGCCAACTTCACCTGAAAAATCGAAAGCTCTTTTCGAGCGAGCCATCAAAGTCATGATCGAAGGCGGCAGCTCGGCCTCGCGAGGTCCGGCGAATTACGGCGAGTATCCCATCTTTATGGAACGCGGCGAAGGCGCCTATCTTTACGACGCGGACGGTAACTGCTATGTAGACTGGATGATGGCTTACGGAGCTCTGCCGCTGGGACACGCTCATCCGCGTGTGGTGGAGGCGGTGAGCCAGGGCGCTGCCAGCGGAGCGCATTTTGCTACCGCGACCGAACTGGAAATCGAAGTCGCCGAAATGATTCGGCAGATGATTCCCGGGGCTGAACGCGTGCGTTTTGCCAACACCGGTACCGAGGCCGCTATGGCCGCCATTCGTCTGGCCAGAGGTTTTACCGGCAAGCCCAAGTTCATCAAATTCGAGGGACATTACCACGGCTGGTACGACGATTTCCTGGTGAATTCCAATCCCCAGCCTGTGGCGTCGTTGGGACATCCAAACGACCCGGTCAAAATTGCCGACAGCTCCGGGCTCAACCGTCGCGCTTTGGAAGACACCATTGTCGTGCCCTGGAACGATCTCGATGCTGTTGAGCGGGCCATCGACACGCATCGCGGCCAGATTGCCGCTATTATCACTGAAGGCGTCATGGCCAACATGGGCGTCATTCTGCCGCAAGAAGGCTACTTGAGCGGGCTGCAGGAGTTAGCGCGAGTGAACCACATTTTGTTTATTTTGGATGAAACGGTGACCGGGTTTCGCATCGCCCCGGGCGGCTGTCAAGAATATTACGGTTTGTCACCTGATATTTCGACGTTTGGTAAGGCGTTGGGCTCCGGACTCCCGGTCGCCGGATTTGTGGGACGAGCGGAGATCATGGCAGCGCTTGCTTGGGGCGGCGTTTTGCATTATGGCACGCAGAACGCATCACGTATCGGCTTGCACGCCACACGCGCCAGTCTGCAAATCCTCACAGAAAACGACGGCGCCGCTTTCAAGCATATCCGGACAATGGCTGAAAAACTCTGTTTGGGCTTGCGGAACATTTTCGATGAATTGCACATTCCGGCGCTGGTTCAGAATGCCGGGCCTATGCTGCAAATTATGTTTACCGAGCGCGAGGAAATCCGGGATTACCGGGAATTTTGCCAGCACGTGGATAGGAATCGCTACAATCGTTTTGCGAGGGAGCTGTTCAAGTACGGCGTGTACACAACGCCATCGGCTGTGTTGCACTCCATTGTCACGCTGGCTCACACTGAAAAGGAGGTCGCTTTCACTTTGGAAGCAGTTAGAAAGTCTCTCCAACAAGAACGATGAGCCTTCCGGAAAAGTGATGCTATTGCTTCAATAGTGTCTGAACGAAAACGACCATCTCTTTCCGAAGGCCTCCTGGCCGAGGGTGAATTTCTGCTTGGCTCGGCGGGACGCTTTCGCGAAGAAGTTTTATATTAGGCATTTTTAGAGTTTTCGTTCAGACACTAAGTAATCACCTAACGCGGTAGAGATGCAGTCAACACCAGATATAAGGTACAGGGAAATAAGGTTTTAGGGAATAGGGGAAGAGCTGCCCTATTTCCATATATCCTTATTTCCTGAACCTGGAAACTTTATCTGAAATCTGATCAATTTTTGCACAAAAATGCAAAAGTTTACCTATAATAATGTAAAAACGCAAAAGGCAGGAGGTATCCAATCAAAGCCAAAGGTTTGTTACACGGTAAAGTGGCGATAATCACCGGGGCTGCTTCCGGTATCGGCAAAGCGACCGCCGAGCTTTTTGGTCAACAGGGCGCCGCGGTCACTTTAGTAGACCTGGACAAGGAAAAAGGACGCGCCGTGAGAAACGCAATCCACAACAACGGCGGCCAGGTGGTTTTTGTGCACGGCGATGTTTCTCAGGCAGAAACCTGCCGTGTGGCAGTGGCTCAAACCCAATCCCAGTTCGGAGGATTGGATATTCTGTTCAACAATGCCGGCATCATAAGACGCGCCACGGTTCTGGATTTGAGCGAAGACGACTGGGATAAAGCCATGCGTGTCAACGTCAAGCCGATTTTTTTGATGTCCAAATACGGCATTCCGTTGATGCTTACGCGCGGCGGCGGTTCCATTATCAATTCCGCCTCGGGCTGGGGATTGGTCGGCGGACCCCGCGCCGTTTCTTACTGCGCTTCAAAAGGGGCGGTGGTGCAGTTGACCAAAGCCATGGCCATCGACCATGGGCCGCACAATATCCGGGTGAACTGCATCTGTCCCGGCGACACCGATACCGGCATGCTGCGCAGTGAAGCAAAACAGCTCGGTGAGAAAACCGAGCTGTTCTTACAAAAAGCCGCAGAACGTCCGCTCGGCCGGGTGGGCGCACCCGAGGAGATCGCCCAGGCCGTGCTTTACTTGGCGAGCGATGAGTCGTCGTATGTGACCGGAACCGCCGTGGTTGTCGATGGCGGAGGATTGGCGGGTTGAGGGTTGAGGGTGACATTTATTTTTGAACAAAACAAAAAGAAAGCACATGCTGAATTTAGAGAACAAACGCGTTTTAATCACCGGCGGCGCCAGCGGGATCGGCTTGGCGACCGCAAAACGCTTTCGCAAGGAAGGCGCGCGCGTGGTGGTGTTGGACCGGGATGAAGCGGCTTGCAGAACCGTGCAACAAAAGCTGCCGTCTCTGCACGGCATCATTACTGCTGACGTTTCGGATCACAAATCGGTGGCGCGCGCTTTCGGAGAATTGGATGATCTGTGCGGCGGCTTGGATGTGCTGATCAACAACGCAGGAATCAGCATTCGTCACGCTTTTTTGGACATCACTCCGGAGGAGTGGCAGCGAGTGTTAGACACAAATCTCAACGGCGTCTTTTACGTCGCACAGCAGGCGGCGCGCCGAATGCTGGCAGCGGAGGGCGGGGTGATTATTAATATGGGTTCCACAAACGGCTTGTTGGGGTATCCGAGCTACGCAGACTACAACGCCTCTAAAGCCGGTGTGATCGAGCTTACTCGCACCATGGCTTTGGAGTTAGCGCCGAAAATACGGGTCGTCGCTGTCTGCCCGGGCTACGTTTTAACCCCGATGCAAAAGGCAGAGTATACTCCGAAGATGAGGGCGGAGGTGAACCAAAAAATCCCCTTGGGCCGTCATGCTAAACCGACGGAAGTGGCGGCGCTGTTTGCTTTTCTGGCTTCTGAAAAGGCGTCTTTTATTACCGGACAGCATTTTGTCATTGACGGCGGTGAAACAGCCGGGGCGTTTAAAGCGGAGGTGTAGGTTCATGTTGTGCTTTAGATTTGTTTGGCGATGCAGTTTAAACGCAGAGACGCAAAGAACGCAGAGAAAAACGAGATAAATTATTATGCATGAGAACGAAATATCAGAAAAAAATAATCGAAGCAGCACGAAGAAATGGGATTGAACGAGTGGTCAGCAACTTGCAAGAGTAAATTAAAAAACTCTGCGTATTTCTGCGAGCTTTGCGTCTCTGCGTTAAGATAAGATTTGTATTACAGAGAAACTTTTTGTGTCGGGTGATATTGGTCGTGTCAAATGTTTTATGAAGGTAAATTGAGGAGAAAAAATGTTTGCAGCAGAAACCTATCGTAAAAGAAGAGAAAAACTCACAGAGCAGATTCAAAACGGTATACTCATTTTTTTGGGCAATCACGAATCTCCTATGAATTATGCGGATAACTGTTACCGCTTCCGGCAGGACAGTTCGTTTCTTTACTATTGGGGACTCGATAACGCCGGTTTCGCGGCGGCTATCGATATTGACGAAAACCGCGAAATCATCTACGGCAACGAATTAACCCTCGACGACGTCGTATGGATGGGACCGCAGCCGTCATTGCAGGAAAGGTGTCAACAGGTTGGAGTTGAAGAAATCCATGCGTTCGATCAGCTCAAATCGCACATGACGAAAGCGCTTGCCCAGGGCCGGAAGATTCACTTCCTGCCGCAATACCGGCCGGATAATATCATGGCGCTTGCGGAGATGCTTGGTAACGCCCCGCACAAGTTAAACGAGTCTGCCTCTCGTGAGTTGATTCACGCCGTGGTCGAGCAGCGTTCTGTGAAAACACCTGAGGAGATCGAACACATTGAAATGGCGCTCGCAACCGCATATGATATGCATACTTATACGATGCGCCATGCGCAGCCCGGTGTTGTCGAGCGTGAGCTTGCCGGGGCGATAGAAGGAATTGCCCTGGCCCAGGGGGGACCGCCGTCTTTCCCGATTATCCTCTCGGTTCACGGTGAAACCCTGCACAATCATTTTCACGGCAACCGTTTAAAAACCGGGGACCTGCTTGTGTGTGACGCCGGCGCCGAATCTGCTCTGTCTTACGCCGCGGATATTACTCGGACGACCCCGGTCGGCGGGAAATTCAGCGACCAACAGAAAGTCATCTATGAAATTGTTTTGACGGCACAACAGCGCGCGATTGCAGCGATTCAGCCAGGACTTAAATTTAAAGAGGTGCATCTTTTAGCCGCCAAAGAGATTGCCGAAGGTCTGAAACAAGTTGGGATCATGCAAGGCGACCCGGATGATGCCGTGCAAGCGGGTGCGCACGCCTTGTTTCTTCCGCACGGCCTGGGTCACATGATGGGTTTGGATGTGCACGATATGGAGGGATTGGGAGAGGATTATGTGGGCTACGACCAAGAGACCCGGCGCAGCGAACAGTTCGGGCTATCTGCTTTGAGATTCGGAAAAAGAGTGCAGCCAGGATACGTTCTGACCGTGGAACCGGGAATATACTTCATCCCACAACTGATCGATATGTGGCGGGCCGAGAATAAGTTTTCGGAGTTTATAAATTACGACCTGGTCGAAAAGCACAAAGATTTTGGCGGAATTCGCATCGAGGATAATATCGTGGTTACAGAATCCGGATGCCGTGTCCTGGGCAAGCCGATTCCTAAAGCTGTTGAAGATGTGGAGAGGTTGGCGAGTCCTTGACACACATATTCTATTACGGCCAAAAACTTTGTACTGTTAACAAAATTAGATTAAAGATAGTAACGGCAGAATGTAACAGTTCAGCCGCTGTATTTTGGACGCTGATTGCCTCTGATTGCCGCAGATAAAAACTGAAAAACACATTTTAAATGCATCCGGGTCCAATAACGACAAAATAATTTCTCTCTATCAAGATTCTTAGAAAACGTATTAGTCAATATTTCAGAGATTGTCTCTGACTTTTTGCGAGATGATAACATACGAACGACATATCGCTTGACAATTTTATGTTGGCGACAACAAAAGCTCTGACAGTAAAATGTAAGACAGAAAAATGGCATTTGTCTCATGTCAAGGAAATTGGCGCTTAAGGAGATGCGGCCATGCAAAGCGGGGCAAACATTTTTCTGTCCTCCATCTTTCTGTCTTCTGAGATATTGAGAACCGAAAACTTTTACAAGATGAGCAAATTTTCTCCCACAGAACTGGTAATCCTACTGAAATGATTTTTTTCAATTTCAATTCTGTGGCAGTTCTGATTCTGTGGGCGGGCTTTTTCTTGTCGGTTTGCCCCGTTGGATACTTCTGTGGAAATTTTTATTTACCCTTTTCCCTGTTCAGACTGAACTGAAGTGAAACCTGAGTAAGTCCAATTTTTCCCACGGGGTTTGAGGCGAAGCTTCGCTAGATGTTTACGATGGATGAAACTGCCTTAATTTGTATATTTTTATCCGTGTCAATCAGTGTAAATCCGTGGCTGAATGTTTTTTTGTAAATAGAGATCTTTTGGCTGCGACTTCTCCGCGCTGGGGATCTTTGGGTTAAGAAAGGACTCAGAACACTCCTCACCTCCGCAACAACCCTCCTAGTAATTTTTCCACCCTTAGAAAGCTGTTTTCGGCAGTGATTTGAAACTCCTGCCGCATCCTTTAAATTACCGTAATAGAGGATGAGTCTTTCCAACTGCAAGCCGATAAATCAAAGAAACTCTTAGAACGAGTTGAACTAAGTTTTTAAACAAAAAAAGGAGGATGCCGTGCGTCCACAAACCGTTATCACACTCTTATGCACCTTGGGCATGCTGGCCTGTTCGACAACCCAGGGAACCCATGTTAAAAAAAGCCGTTATTCGCGTAACCACATCCACTCTGAAGAAATAAAAGTGAGTATGGGCGCCACCGCTTATGACCTCATCAGAAACTCGCGCTCGTATTGGCTGCGGGGTCGCGGAATCAATTCCCCATCTGTCCCGGTCGTATATGTTAACGGCGTCAGGGAAGGCGACCTTTATGTGCTTTCATCGATTGGGACAGCACACGTCGAGAAAATTCAGTTCTTCAACTCTGCAGAAGCATTCATCCGATTTGGCCCGGACTGTCCGGCAGGAGTTATATCGGTTACCATAAATTAGGCGCTTAATTTGTTTTATCGACAAAAGTGTGACGATAACTTTCGATTGTTTCTGCAAACAGAGAAGTGGCAGCGGCACTTGCAGCAGCAGTAAAATTGGGTTCGACTACCACCGCTTCTGCTACTGCCAGTGCTGAGGAAGAATGTGTTAAAAGAGGATAATTCATTTCTTCATACACCCTTAACGGCAAGGTGCACCCACTTCAATCAGCAATGTTCATCTCCAATCCTTCCTTTTTTTTCAAGTCTAACAAATTCAGACTTCATTTCATAAGTAACTGTGGGTTGTTTGTTAGGAGTTTGGTTCCGCTTGTTAAATCCCGTGCTTTTTGCAGGGCTCGTCCGGCTTAGGCGTTAGAAAGTTTTTGTTGCGGAAATGTCTAAATTGTTTTATCTTAGCAGAGAAATCCTACCAGACACTTGAAGACCGATTTCTCCTTCGGACCTATACATAACGGAAAGAAGCCTAAATCTCAAATTAAGCTAAGCCATTCAAGTACTCAAAAATGTCGAACAGTTCATCTAAACTCGATCCTTCAGGTCTGCTGGATTTCGTCCTCATTCTAAGCAGACAAAGCAACTTCGACGAAATTCTGCGCGTGGTGGTTCACAAAACAACGGATATTTTGTGCGCCGATTCCGCACAACTACTGATGATTAATCCGAGCACGCATAAAACAATCAAGACCGTAATTCGCGAGGGAAATGTAAGGAGTCAAGGTTTATCTTCGCTGCAATCACAAATAACGGGTTGGATGATGGAGAACCAGTCATCTTTGATGAGTACAGATCTTAAACAGGACGACAGGTTTGTTAAATTGAAATTGACGAATTTATCCGTTCAGTCTGCTATCGCGGTTTTGTTAAAAATCAAAAACAGGATTCTGGGCTCTATTGTCCTCTTTAGATCAGAAAACGCAAAGCCGTTTACTGATTCTGATCTCACCGTTTTGCAATACATAGCAGCGATGGCTGCGCCCTATTTACACAATGTTGAAAGAATTCAAGAATTTTTTACACCTGACATACCTACCGGCGCTTTGATGAAGAAGTATTCGGAAGTCGGTTTGATAGGGGCCAGTAAAAACTTTCTCGCGCTATTGCAGGCCATAGAGGCAGCCACCTGCTGCGATGTACGCGTGGTACTGGAAGGAGAAAGCGGTACCGGTAAAGAATTGATAGCCAGGGCCATTCACCGGTTCAGCAGTCAGAAGGACCGACCTTTTATCGCTGTCGATTGTGGCGCCATTCCGGAGCACTTGCTGGAAAGTGAGCTTTTTGGCCACAAAAAGGGAGCGTTCACAGGTGCGACTCAGGATAGAAAAGGTTTGATTCAAGAAGCGGATGGCGGCACCCTTTTCATCGATGAAATTGCTAATCTCTCGCTGGAGATGCAAACCAAGTTCATGCGCTTTTTACAGGAAGGCGAGGTGCGCCCGATTGGCGCGAATATTCCCCAAAAAGTCAACGTACGTGTTGTTTCAGCCTCGAGTCAATCCCTGCGCAGACTGGCTGAGGAAGGTAAGTTTCGCGAGGATCTTTTTTTTCGACTACATGTCTACCCAATCACCGTCCCATCTCTTCGCGATCGAGACCGGGACATCGCTCTATTAGCCAATCATTTCCTGACAAAATTCTCAAAAGGGCAAGATAAAAAGATCCATTCCCTTCATCCCGACACGATGCAATTTATGCGGCAAAGGGCCTGGAAAGGCAATATACGTGAACTGGAAAATTTTGTCGAGCGCCTGGTTACGTTGGCATCATCCC
>JBHHWX010000247.1:0-8689 GCA_046756745.1 bacterium
GTTGCTGTCCATAATGCGGTCATCCGGATCGACTTTGACGTTTTTAGGCTTCTCCTTTGTTTCGACGACAATTATCCCGGATTCATCCTTGCCGTCCCAGCGTTTGACCACTTTTTCGCCGTCACCCAGCTCGATTTCGACGTCGACCGGCATGATGCCGTCGCCTTTACGATTCACCTCGACTTCGGTGATCCATTTATCACCGCGCTTGTATTTCTTAACTTCCCCTTTTTTATAATCCACCGTAGGAGTATCATGCAGCCATTGCTTAAAAAACCAATCCAACGAATGTCCATGCTTCTCTTCAAAAACCAGTCGCAAATCGTCTTCACTGATATGTCTAAAGGCGTGCCGGCGGACGATCTCCTGAAGACTTTCTTTAAAAACAGAATCGCCAACTACGAATTTCAGCATTTCATAGAAAAGATCTGATTTCAGATAGACATTAAAAAAGACACCGATCGGATCGTTGTATTTGTGAATCTCTTTTGAAATGGGTTCGTTTTGTCCGGATTCGCTGTACAGTCTGGTGAAATTTCTGAGCGCTGCGTCCAGCGTCGGCAGTGGGTATTGCCTTTCAAGAAAGTTCATATCTTCCTGCGCTTCTTCTAATTCGTATCCCCTTTTGCCATAGATTTTTTCGGAGTACGATTTACCCATATAAACGACTATGCCTTTCGCCAGCCAGGACTCTTTAACGCCATTCGTACCCACCAATCCGGGAAAATAGAGATACGACAACTCATAAGCCAAACTGAAATATTCTACGTCCTGTATGAACGCCATCATTGGATAGGCGAGGTTTCGACCCGGTGTTCGAACGATGTTGAGATGAGTAAATGGCATAGGTCCAAAGTGTTCGTTCAAATAAGCCAACGCTCCATCAATGCGTTCCAGGAAGGTTTTGAGCCATTTCCTACTATTTTTGGTGTAAAAAATATTCAGAGGCACCAGGGCGTCCGCTTTATGGTAGACAAAATTTGGCGACGCGCTCCAGATAAAGTCTTGCATATTGTTTGCAAAAAAACGGACTTGACGAGGTCCTTTAATTTTAGCGCTGTCGTAAAGGACTTGTTTCAGCGAATCGTGCCAGGCGGTAAAGGTGCTGTCGTTCATCGAAGTGTCCGCTTGAACTTTTGCCCAACCCCGGTCTCCCTCCACGATATCTCCTGACCCGACGACGATGTAATTTCCAGGCACTTTCAGGGTCACATCCATCTCGGCGAACTCGCTGTAAACGTCGCTCGCATCCATCATAAAATGAAATGGCTCCGGGTGCCAGCCCTCCTGATCATAAACAGCCAACCGGGGAAACCAGTGAACGAAATCCTGCGACTGTCTTTTGGATTTAAGTTCTTGAAAAAAGCTTAATCCGAGGGACAGCGTATCGCCGTGCGACAACGGATACGGCAAAGTCAAGTCGAGAATTGTGTCGCTGAAGTCGTAGGCCTGCAAGGGGAATTCAGTCTCCTTACCAATTGATAAAAATTGCACACTTTGGATGGTCAACTTGCGCCCGGGCATTTGATCGAAATCCATATCATCTCGAGTGAAACGGCGCATTTCTCTGACCGCGGTGTTCTGTTCATGATGAAAAGCATTGGATGGAACTTGCAAATAGATTTTTTTGAGCGTGTTTGGTGAGTTGTTCTTATAGAGAATTTGCATCCTACCTTTTAATATTTTCGCGGTTGTGTCAAGCTCGGCTTCTATCTGGTAACGAACTCCCTGCTGCCATTTTTGCTTTGGTTCAGGTTGACAAAATAGAATATCGAGCCAAATTAAGCCAGTTAGAAATATTAAAATCCGGGTTTTCATAGGTTACCTATAGTAGATTTTTGGTCATATCTCCTAACAAACCTAAAAAAAGTCTTGACAATTAATGAAAAGATAACTACTATATCACAGTTGAAGTGAAGTTAAGAAACAGTTAAAAACAACTACAAACCTGTGAGGTGCACCATGGACTTGCAAAAAAGGATAATCCAGTTAAAATCCCAAGTATTAAGAAAAATAGAGGATGCAGCTAAAACAGGTAATACGTCCTCAGTTGTATCAAGTAGCAAGATTGTAGAAGAAATAGAATCTCTAGAGCAACAACTAAACCAAGTAATCAATTCACTAGACTCAATCGAGAAGCTAGTGGAGCAAAATGGTGAGAGTCTAGATTCTGTACAAATTTCTTCTTTAGTTACATTACGAGACAAAAGTGTATCTCCTAAAAAGAAGGGAGAGGAAAGAAGAACTCATTTCGTTAAACGCGCGCAAAATTTAGGGATCAATATTTTGCAGATGAAAGGGGTTCGATACAAAGTGAACAATAGAAATCTCATAGGAATTGCCTACTCGTCTGAAACTAGACCAAATCGTTGGTTCCTTGGGCTTCCGCCTGAAAATTTTGATACCATAGTTTTAGTATGCGAAAGAAAGAACGGGCAGATTTTGAATTTCATTTTCTCGAAAGACTTTTATGATAAAGTAAAGAATCTTATGTCTACAGATGACAATGGACAACTAAAATACAATATTGCTTTGCGAAATGGAGAATATCAATTCATGATTCCCTTACAGGGCTATGAAAAAATCAATTCATTCTTAGCCAACTTTGACAATTTACGACAGTTATAGAACTATGGATTACATTCGAAAAACATATTGAGCGAATTGAGAGAAGGGATTGCGAGCGAATGTATTTAAAGGGCTCCCTCGAGATGGCTTCCAACACCATTTCGAGCCAATACTAAGTTCGTGGTTACGGCCTCCAAAGCCTAACCTGCAATCCCTTTCTGAGATTTAACCACTTTACCTAGATTAAGATTCACATATCGCCTAGATTCTATTTTTTTTTCATGGTTTAACAGTAAGTATACAGTTTTTCCGTGTAATTCCAAGATATTTAATCTACTATCAAAACACAACTTTTTTAAATTTCGTTTAAGTGTCCAGGAACGGATCAGTCGCGTTTGGCGACCACTTCGGTCTGGGTGTGACCTTTTGCCACAATACCAAAACTTCTCCCATCACCATCCCTCCCGTACCAAATCCTCAATTGCAGACAATAAATTCGCTCGCCTGGATGAAGCGAACCAACTGGCAAACCGGGCTTTGTACAAAGAAACCACCAATTTTGCTCATCGGGCGACTATCATCGTCACCCGATGCGGCTCGGTTCCCGGCGGCAATTTCGGGGCGCCGTGAGCATCTCGTAGCGTGAACGGGTCGTGCATGAGAATGTCCTGTTTGCCGTCCCTGTTGAGGTCCACCAGCCAGGCGTATTCCTCGTCGTTGGGCACGACGATCGGCACGTCCTGTGGCCGCCGAGCAAACAAATCCGGCCCCGGCACGCCGACAAAGATGTCCATACCGTTAGGGGTGTTTTTTCCGATGAACAGGTCTGAGCGGCCGTCGCCGGTCACATCCCCGATTCGCAAGAGCATGTTGAACGCGCGCGGCCAGCTCTTCTGTGTCTTCCGGCGTTCGTGCGTCGCCCCGCGAAGCACGATGTCCAGGGGCACCCACCCCGGCTCGCGAGGGCTGGGCGCACCGTCTAAGGCGATTCTGCGGGTAGCGTTCGGTGTGTCGGAATAGCTGCCCCCTTCAATGCGGTAGAACTCGAGGTTCAGCCAGACATCATCACCAAAGAATCCTTTAATACACTTCCAGAGGCTCCACTCGAGGTACTCAACCTCGATTGTCGTGAACATCAAATCGACATGGCCGTCACCGTCGAAGTCCTGCCGGTCCATGCCAAGCTGGATTCTTTCGTCCGACTTGAACACGAGCCCGATGTCCGGCGAGAACACGGTGCAGCCATCAACTGCTGCACCAAAATGCACCTCGTAGGCGGAACGCTTTTTGGAAATACTCTCGCCCTGCAACGAGAAAACCACCAGGTCAGCCACGTCGTCGCCGTTCATGTCGGTCAACGAGTGCAGCACCTTCCCCGCCATGTTTCCGGTGGTGAGCGTGTCGAGCTTGTCAGAGTCGAAAGCCACTTCGGTCGTGAAAGTTTGGGCCGCCGGGTCAAACAGACCGCGCTCATCCTGGAGATGAACCTCGAAGTGGTCTTCGTTCCAGAACACCAGGTCGCTGCGACCATCTCGGTTGTAGTCCATCCCATAGACCCGGCTCTGACCCCAGGGGTTGTATCGATATCCGTCGGCTCCGTAGATCCTACTCATGTCGGTGGCGGGGCCGATCTTCACTGGATCGGCAAACGCACCGTCGCTCATCTGAATGAACACCCAAAAGCCATCGGTGTCCGGCACGACCAGGTCGTCGCGGTCGTCGCCGTTCACGTCCCGGGTGACGTCTACATGGGGGATTTCGCCTCTGCGGGGCGGGTTGAAGTTGGAAGTAACCGCCACCAGCGCACGTTCCGTCGCCGATTCGGGATCGAACCAGTTCAGGCGGCCGGGCTCGTAGGTGACCAGCCGGTCGTGTCCGCCGATGTTGGCCACGTCAACGAACAACACTTCGGGACGCAGCGTTGCGTCGAGTGTCGGCACCCATGTGCTGTCAGCAAAGACATAGATGCTTAAGCGGCGGCCGTCGTTCTCGTCGATGTTCAGCACGGCAAGTTCAGCCATAGCGCCGCCGATAAGGAATCCCGTCAAAACGGTCTGTCGTTCCGTGGAGTCGGTGACGACTTCGAACTGCTCGAAAGTGAATTCCGCCGTGGCAGGCCTGAGCTCTTCCTGGGAGAATGAGTTCATACATCCCAATAAGAATACTCCAAACACCAGTAGGGCGAACAGGTTGCGTCGATAATGTCTCGTGCGGTCTGTTGCCCAGCCGGGTTTTGCGGAAATCCAGCGTTTAAAGGATTGGTTTCGCTTTTTCATTTTTTAATTCCTTGTTTCTCACTGTTCAAATTTCTTATATTAACAGAAAAGGAGTGAAATCTTATGCTTGGCTTTACGTCAGCTTTATCTGAAACGCCGCCGCGCCCACGCCAGCGCCACGCTCGCACCCACCGACATCATGCCCGCGAGAAAGTTGAACAATCATGTCGATTGGGTCGAAGACGCGGCTGGGCAGAAACGCCTGGATGCATTCATCGAGCACACCGACCAGCGTCGTAGTTAAAATGGCGAGCAGGGCGGGTACCGGGACGCGGCGACCCTGGCTCGTTCTCTCCGTGAGCGCCTCATGGATCTTTGATTGGGAAATGTTGCCAAAAAGAGGAGTGAATGCCCCTGCATAAATTGCGGCGCCGAGACAAATCAAACTAACATAGAGATAGTCTAATGCTTCAATTTCGAGGTATTCATTTTTTGAGATTTTTCGCCAAAGCCATAGAAAAATAACCCCCGTTGTAAGGCATATCAAACCAATCGAAAACTCAAAAACCACTAGACGCCCTCCTTATTCGATTTGAGGTTCAGAGGACTCGATTTGATTTTGGAGCGAGTTGAAAGAGTCCTAATTAATTAACGACGGGTACCAACCTCCTGAAAGTGGCAGTTCAGTTAGTAATTCTCATTACTCTACCCCGCTATTATATCTAGCAGTGGTGCAGTAAGTGTGGAAAAAACATGAAAAACTTCAGCATTTATCTTCGCGGTTTTCAGGCCGTTAGTGTTTTGTCGAAAAGCCGTATAACAACAAGTTGTCATACGCTAACCCAAAGTCAAGGTTTCAACTTCATAGTAAAATATGTCTTTGACATTATTAAAAGTTTTAATTTAATTAAAGCTTTTAGAAAAACAATCTATTTGGACAAATTTCTCGAAGTAGGAAATTTATAACCCGATGATCGAAGTTGAAAACCTAACTTACACCTATACCAAAGCCGACAAACCGGCTGTTCTGGGATTGAACTTCGCAATTGAGAAGGGCGAAATCTTTGGCTTTCTAGGACCCAGCGGGGCAGGCAAATCGACGGCCCAGAAAATCCTGATTGGGCTTCTTAAAGACTACCAGGGAACAATTTCCATCTTTGATAAAAATTTATCGCACTGGAACTCGGATTTTTACGAAGGGGTCGGAGTCGCGTTTGAATTTCCGAACCATTACCTTAAGCTAACCGCGATTGAGAACCTGACCTACTTCAGTTCGCTGTACAATAGCAAAACCCAGTCACCGCAGGCCTTACTAAACCTCGTAGGATTAAATAATGACGGTGAAATGCTGGTTTCGCAATATTCAAAAGGGATGAAAACACGGTTAGGTGTTGCTCGCTCTTTGTTAAATACTCCAGAATTGTTATTTATGGATGAGCCTACCGTAGGCTTAGATCCGGTTAATGCCCGACGCATTCGAAACTTGATTAAAGCACAAAAGCAAGAGGGCAGGACAATATTTCTTACGACCCACGACATGGTCACAGCGGACGAACTCTGCGATCGTGTGGCATTCATCGATGACGGTGAGATCAAAGTGATCGATTCGCCGCGAAATCTCAAACTCCTGCATGGCGAGCCCAAAGTACGAATTGAATTCAAAGATAATGATCAAACTGAGCGGCGTGAATTTCCTCTCAAGGATTTAGGAAATAACGGAGCATTTTTAGAACTGCTGCGTGAACATAACATTCAAACCATTCACACCCTGGAAGCGACCCTCGAAGATGTTTTTATCCTAGCGACGGGGCGGAGTCTGTCGTGAGGCGTTTGCTCTCGAGTTTATGGTTAGATATTCGACTGCAATTCCGCAACGGCTTTTATTATGCCGCTGCATTCGTGGCAGTTGTTACTATTTTGATCTTTAGGCAGTTCCAAGGAATCGATTTTGGATGGCTGTTTCCGCCGATTCTCCTGAGCAATCTGCTCATTGGCACTTTTTATTTCTTCGGCGGACTGGTCTTATTGGAGAAAAAGGAAGGCACACTTGAGGCGCAGGTCGTTACGCCGTTGCGCCGCTGGGAGTACCTGGCCTCGAAGGTCATCACCCTCACTCTTCTCTCCCTGGTTGAGAGTTTGCTAGTTATCTTCCTAATATATGGAGCAGAGTTTAAAGTGATACCAATGGTTCTGGGGATTTCATTCGCAGCAATGATATACTCTTTGCTTGGCTTTATTATAGTTGCCCGTTATGATTCCATAAATGAATATCTCTTTCCTTCTTTTTTGTATACCCTGCCTATTTTTCTCGTTTTTCTCGACTATTTTGGCCTGTGGAAGAGTTGGTTATTTTACTTGCATCCATTCCAGGCGCCGCTGCTCCTAATGCAATTCGCTTTTAACCCGGTCGAAGGGTGGCAGGTCGCGTATGGGCTGCTGTATTCCGCCTTTTGGGCAGGCGTGGTTTTTGTCTGGAGTCATGGGGTCTTTTACCGCTTCATCATCAAAAAGGAGGGGGTTCGCAGTTGAGAACGGTTAATGTGCTAAAAGCGCTCGCTCCAATCGATGCTCGCGGCGTCCTCCGCGACCCTATGTTGCGCTGGATGGTGCTCTTACCGCTTCTCATCGCAGCCGTGATCCGATGGGGCGTACCGGTTATTACGGGTCAACTTCTTGAGCGACTCGAATTTGATTTGACTCCTTACTACTCCCTCGTGATGAGCGCGATGTTGCTGCTAATGCCAGCATTGTGTGGTATGATCATCGGCTTTCTGCTCCTCGATCAGCGCGATGATCAGACTTTGACGGCTTTACAAGTAACCCCCCTGACTTTAAATGGGTATATAGTCTACCGGATTACAGTGCCACTCGTCCTGAGTATCATTATTACAATGATATTGTTTTCGATCGCGAACCTGGTACAAATAAACTCTTTGCCGCTGCTCTTGGCATCATTATTAGCTGCGCCGCTGGCGCCTATTTACGCTCTCTTTTTAGCGACCTTTGCTGAAAACAAAGTGCAAGGGTTCGCCCTGGCAAAAGCCGCCGGGGCCATACTCTGGCCGCCTCTCTTTGCATATTTCATCGACTCCCGGTGGCGGTTTGCCTTTGGGATTCTTCCCACCTATTGGCCGATGAAATTCTTCTGGATGCTTCCCGCTGGCGACTCACAAGCCTGGATTTATTTTGTATTGGGGCTTATCTACCAACTTTTTTTACTGTGGGCTTTGCTGCGTCGCTTTAATCGTGTAATTTATAGATAACATCTGCAGAGAAAATAAATTTCTGTTGTCCTTAGGCGCTTATGGATAGATTCCTTGCTTTTTGAGCAAAAAAATCTCACGCAAAGACACAAAGGCGCAAAGATAACGCAAAGAAAAATATATTTTCAATTTATTTCTGTGAGAGTTCCATTTCTGTGGGCGATTTAATAATCTTGTTCAGAAGCTAAACCCTTACGAAAAAACTTTGCGGAGTCTTGGCGTCTCTGCGACTTTGCGTGCGCTTTTATCTCTGTCCTTTTGGTTCCTGCTCCCGCCTGGTCAGGAATAGATCAACTCAATCTCACGTAACTTTCCGTATAAATCATTCTTATCGAATGGTTTTGTAATGTAAGCGTCGCAAAGTCCGATGAACGAGTTCATCTTATTGTGATCATCTGAAAGCGCGGTGATCATAATTATTTTGGCGGCCTCTCCAAATCTGACCCCGTGTTCTTCCTCAATGCCGCGAATTTTTCTGAGCGCCTCCTGACCTTCCATGTGTGGCATCATGATATCGAGACAGATTAGGTCATAGGGCTGATCTTCCTCAAAAGCTAAACGAACAGATTCAACTGCATCTTTGCCGTTGACGGCGAAATCGCATTCTCCGATCGGAGTGAGATATACCGACATCAACTGGCT
>JBHHWX010000248.1:0-8688 GCA_046756745.1 bacterium
AGGTCACCTGGTTATTGTTTTCAAAAAGATAAATGATTATCTTAAATCCAAGAACATCTATTAATATGGAGCAATCAAATGACTCAAAAGCGAAACAAAGTTTCTTGCCTAACGAGATAATCAATAATTGATTTTTAGACATATTCTTTGTATTCTGTGTGTGTTTGAGCGAATGCGAATGTGCACAACATGACGAATAAACGGGAGGCTCGTTGAAGTGTAATGGGTAGTGTGAAAGATGTCGTCGTTCTGAAAAAGCCAACGTTAGGAGAGTCTGGCATAGCCAACTTTATATTTTCCGATCGCTATTCGGTATTTGACTGGGGTGAGATGCCTAACCATATCGCTAACAAGGGCAAAGCGCTTTGTTTGATCGGAGCTTACTTCTTCGAGAAACTCGAGGAAATGGGCATAAGAAACCATTATCTTGGGGTGGTAGAGAACGAAAAGATAAAACGTCTACCTGAACTAAAAAAACCTGTCAATGTCATGCAGGTACAGTTGCTGCAAGTATTAAAGCCCAAAATTGAAGGGAAAATATACGATTATTCCGTTTACCAGGAAGAAATCGCAAATATTCTGATTCCTCTGGAGATCATTTACCGTAATTCTTTGCCCGAAGGCTCGAGCGTTTTCAAAAGATTTCAGAATGGGTCAGTAAAACCTGAAGATATTGGCCTGAGTAAAATACCCAATCCCGGGCAAAAACTCGACCGATCCATCTTGGATGTGTCGACGAAATTGGAAGCAACCGATCGCTATATCACTTGGGACGAGGCGAAGAACATGGCCGGGCTCAATAGCTCTGAATTGGAAGCCATTCAATTATTGACTCATCGCATCAATATACTGATAACGCAAGAATCGCAAAAGCTGGATCTCTATCACGAAGACGGCAAGGTGGAATTTGGGATCGACGAAGACTGTGAGCTCATGCTGGTAGATATCCTCGGCACGCCGGATGAGTGCAGATTTACCTATCAAGACATCCCCGTTAGCAAAGAAGCGGCCAGAATATATTATCGCAATACGCCCTGGTACGAAGAAGTGGAACAGGCAAAGAAGCGCGACATCATGCGATGGAAGAATCTTGTAAAGTCACCGCCGCCGCCTTTACCGCAAAGACTCGACGAGTTAATTGCTCAGCTTTACATGGCTTTTTGTAACGGGATAACCGGGCGCGACTGGTTTGAAACGCCAGCTTTGAAAAACGTCTTATTCGAACTTAAAAAAGCGCTGCAAATTAACGAACCGTTTGTGAAGGACGTTTAATGGAAAAATTGAACGAGCAAGAAGACTCACAAGAAACCAGAAAATGGGTTCGCCTGCATTCCTTACCCGGCCCGGTTTATGCGGACATGGTCAAGGCTGCATTAGAAGAACAGCACATCCCGTGTTTAGTTACAAAGGACTTTCTCTCGTCAGCGTATGGCGCTCAAGGCACGGGTTCCGGAGGCTTAGAAACACATTTATTTGTACCGGAAGACCGCCTAGAAGAAAGCAAGAGCGTGCTGAACCAAATGCTCAATCACATTTGATCGTGATGATTACGGTTAAAGGTTCTAGACCGGGGGCCGTTTGTCCGCGGAGACGCTTTCTCGGATTTTGACACTTTAACGACAATATCGTCAAACCATGCTAAAGCCACTTGATTGCTATTGTCCGTATCCACCATAATCGCTACCGCCGTAATCATCTCCGGCAGTTTGCCAAAACTCTTCTGATAATCTGCAATAATATTGCGCTTTTCTTTTATCCACTTTCCTTTATTCTGATTCCCACTTTGAACCACGATGGTACGCAAACTGTTCGTGTACGGACTCTTAAACTCAGCTCCCACGGGTTGGTTTGCAGACCAGACATAGCACAGAGCTCGTGTTTTCCAACTGAGAAAATGCGGCTCAAAAACGACAAATAATCGCGCAGCGTAATCGTCCCCGCGCTTGCTTCGCTCGCGAATGTTATCGGAAAGAGCCTTTTTGACTTTCCAGCGCCAGGTGATAGTCCCTCGACTTGCCGCAGGAATATCGAGCATTCGCCAGAGTCCGGAAGCGGAAGCCGCGCTTTTCCCCATGAGGACGGAATTGCTGTCTTCCTCAACGACGACCTCATAAACGGTCGATTTCCCAATTATTTTTCTTTCCAGCCAATGCTGCTGCCAGTTTTTCTCAAAGTCACCTAAGAGATGATAGGTGGAATCTTGCGCAAAGCCGTTAGTACATGTCGCAATAAACGAAGTCGCCAAAACAATCTCCACGATAAATCGTCTGAAAATGATCACGGACATTCTCCTTTTTGTTCTATTTTTTCATTCAAGGGTAGAGCAGACGAACCGTCCACCCTTCTGGATCACGGGTATAGAGAGTCCGGTAGTGCAGGCGGTCTTCACCGCGGCGCCAGAATTCCATGCGCTGCGGGATCACTCGAAATCCCGACCATTTTGGCGGACGCGCGATTTCTTGCCCTGCAAATCGGGCTTTGTATTCTTCGTAACGGGCAAGCAGCTCCTTGCGGTTTTTGAGAACGGAGCTCTGTTGTGAAGCCCAAGCCCCCACCTGGCTGCCCCGCGGCCTGGTTGCAAAGTAAGCGTCAGCTTCTTCAGCGGATACGTTTTCAACCGGACCCTCGATCCTTACTTGATAATGAATCTGCTCCCAATAAAAGCACAGTGCGGCATGTGGATTCTCATGAAGTTCTTTCGCCTTAGGGCTTTCGAGGTTGGTGTAGAAAACAAAACCGGCTTCGTCAAAGCCTTTCAAAAGCACGACCCGTACCGCAGGGTTTCCATCCGGAGTGGACGTCGCCAGCATCATGGCTGATGATTCCGGTAGCTCCGGTTGTTGAATCTGATCATAGAGTTGAGCAAAGAGTTTTATCGGGTTCGGTTCTGTTTCCATTTATCCCGCCTTTCATTCATGACCCAACATTCTTTTAATAGTGTCTGAACGAAAACTCATTCAGACACTAAATATAAACAATCACGATTTGTTTTGCAAACTTCTCAACGAAAAGAACCGCGATTAGTAGTTGATTTTTTGTCACAAGATGTTAATTTAGGGACAACTCTGCACCAAGATACCACTTCGGGCGACTCAACTCCAGTCATCACTTACTAATAATACTATGGAGGGATTGTGCTCTACCTCAACAGGAATAATTTGAGAAAAACCCTGCCGCTGTTAGGATATATCACTTTAGTGTTAGCGATTGGTTACCTATCCGATTTCCACCAGCTCCCCCGGGCATTGGGCATCTTGGTGACGCTTTTCATTTTTACTATGGACCAACTTCTAGGAAAAAATCCGACTTGGATAGCCTATTATTTTGCGTGGAGAAAACAGATCGCTTTCTTCGTTGCAATAGCATCTGCAAGCTTAGGTTTTATTCCTTTTTATCTGGTTTATTATCATGACTTTGTCAATAAACCCTCGATATTGCTGACATCGCAATTTATCGTTCAGGGACTTGTGGTAGGTGTGATACTCAGAAATTTGATTGTGTGGATTTCTTACCGGACGCTTTTCGGAGCCACGATTGAAACGCAGAGATTTCTTTTTCTACTCGGTTTCACAACATTCTTATGGTTATGCCCATTAGGTCAAGAACATCGAATCTACGCCTATTTCTATTTAGTCGGCGTTGGCGGCGGGTTCTTGCTGCATTATACTATTAGAATCAAACAGCGAAAACGAGCCCGGAGATATCGACGCGGCCAGACCATCTTACGAGTGATCGAGTTTCCAAGTGAAATAGAAGCGATGAAGTACTACGCGAAACAAGATTGGAAAAAGCTCAATCAACTTTTCAAGGACCATGAAAATCAAATGACAACAGTCCTAAAAATCGTTAAAGTCTGCATGTTGCGAATACAAGGAAAATATCAAGAAGGCTTAAAGATCATAGAAGAGGAACTTAAGAATCCGGATAGAAATAAAGAATTAGACGCCTACTTATATTGTCAAAAAGCGCTGGCTCATAGTGAGCTCGACGAAAGAGATTTAATGTACAAGGCTTTAGATAAATCTCTCAAATTAAAACCAACCTGTCTTTTATCAAAAGTGACCAAGAGTCTTCGACTTGGGGAGGATTTGGAAGATTCTCTTGAAAAAAAGCCAGAGATGTCTGACGAGGATAAAGAGGAAAAAAATGAAGAACCTTTGCATGAAATCTGGGGCGCCTTAAAACTCAATGCTCAAGAGAATCCATTAGAGTCGATAGCAAAAGTCATTGGCAGCGCCGTCCCGGTGACCTGGACATTCTTCTTAGATGCTTATGCCTACGCTTTATTGCACGTCGGAGATTTTAGATTCTCGAGATCGCTTTTAAAAGTGTGTATCAAAGATGACCCGAGTTTTTCTTCTCCTTATTTGCATTTAGGGGAGTGGTACATGAAAACAAAAACTGACGATAAATTCAAAAAATTAGCAAAATTATGTCTTTCCGTAGCCTTAAAATTGGAAGGGGAGAAAAATAGTTTGATAAAAAGAAGAAGTGAGCATTTGCGAAAAAAGCTTGAACTCTAAACAGCTTGGATGACTGAATGATAGTGACCTCGTTGCTAGCTAAAATATGCTCATAGAGCGTTTCTAACTCCAGCACTCCAAAAATCCATTAATGCAATCGACTTCTCTAGCGCTCCACCCATATGAGCCATTTCATTGCGGCTCCGCCGCGTGAGGAGAGAAATGAGGAAAGAATGGATAGGAGTGCGAGAGCTTTAAGCTATCCAGGCTGTTTGCAGCAGCTCTCACACTCCGGGGAGATTAAACAATTCTTCTTACCGATGTCTTCGACTACATGGTTGCGCTCTTAAATTCGTCGTATAACTTCAAGATGTAAGGGATGTACTGGGTGGTCTCATCCCAAAGAATGCCCTCTGCCTTGTTATTCGCCAACCACTTTCGAGCGATCCTTTCCCCCCCATTATAGGCAGCTAATCCGCCTTCCAAATCGTACGTTTCAATTAAAGCCGATAAATACCGGCATCCCAGACGAATGTTGTTGATAGGATTAAAAAGGATCTCCTCAGAATTCGTCCAGGTAATTTCCTCGTATTTTGAAAGCCACCTAGCGGTTTTGGGCATAAGCTGCATCAATCCCATCGCGCCGGCATTTGAGACAGCCTTAGGTTCCCAAACCCGTCCACTTTCATGGGTTATTGTTGCGCAGATCAGATCCACGTCGAGGTTGGGATACTTGATGCTCATCTCGTAAATGACGTCAGCAATATCGTTTTTCAACTCAGAAGACATATCAGGATTAAATCTATCCATAATCTGATTTACTTTGTTATGCGCCAGTCCTCGCTCCTGGTCCAATTCCATGACTTTTTGAATTTGACTCACTGAGCCTTCGAACTCATTAAGTTCAAACTGTGCGGACTGAGGTAACTCTATAAGAAAATTCAGTGAAAAGCACCCCACTAAAAACGGCAAAATTAACAATCTTCTCATTCATTCCTCTAAAATTTGTTAGCCAACCTCTTTCAATTCTAAATAGAGAGATGATAAAGACAAATTCTCTCTGTTTTTATCATTTTAACATTATCAACCTTATTTACAATTCTTGTACCAAAATCATTTCTTAGTCACAATCAACCCTATAACTTACTAATTATATTTCAATTAAATTTGAAATATCAAAAAAACGATTTGGTGAATTTATTCCTGAATTTTGTCAAATGAGAAGACATTGTGTCAAGAGTGGTACAAAAATGACGGAATCATTCACAAGCGGAGAAAGGAGACGAAAGCGGGTTTAAAAGCCGGGAGTGGTGCTTTTATGCGACAGCGTAGGCGGATTCATAAAAGTCTGAGATGGCAGCATCAAGGGTCTTATAGGATTTAAGGAACCAGTGAAACTCCAGCACTTTGTAAACTTCATAAACATCTTTGTTCATGTTTGCAAGCTTCAGGTCGCCATTGAAGTGCCGCACCTTACTTAGATGGTTGAGCATGATGCTCCATCCCATACTACTAATGTAATCCACATCGGACAAATCCACAATGATATTATAGCACTTGTTTTCAAGCGCGGAAACGAGCTCATCCTCCAAAGTATGGGAGGTAAAGACATCAATGCACCCACCAACACAAATGACGGCGATAGTCTTGTTCCTCGACAGTTTGTGTGTTTTTAACTCGAAGCTGTTCATGGAGTTTGTCTTATGAGTTACACTTATTGTCAGTTTACCTTCAAACACCATGAAATGCGTGGTAAAGAAAAAAGATTTCTGCTCTTTTATGAATAGAGTTGTGTGGTGAGTTGTGCGATCTGTTTGACTGAACTAATTTGTTGAGCAGATAATATCTGGGTCATAACGAGAAAAAGCGGTGTAGAACAAACACTTCATTTTCAGGCTTTTGGATTTATGTAGATAGTTCTAAACGATCATAACGTAAGAAAAGGTAACTGGTTCGTAAATTGTGCCTTTGGCCCGATTTCTGACGATTGCAGCCATTTGAGCAGTTTGACTTTTTACGGTTTCATCATTAATACCTAATTTGAGCGATTTAGCTTTGAATGGTCCCATCAACGGGTTCGGGTGTTCTGAATAAGGTGTTCACGCTTTAGCGTGTTTTTCCCCTCACCCCATCAAGCAAAGCTTGTACACCGCCCTTCCCCCGGTCAGGAATCGCTCAATTTAGGTAATAAATTATTTTGCCGTATCATTATTCTGCCATTGTTTGTCCTATCAAAACTTTGCTAAAAAAACACAATGTTATCGGCTTGCTGTAAGAAATCCCGCCCGAATCTGTTTTAAAGCCGTGCTTTCTGCTCATCCGGGTTCGTAGCAATCCGGCCCCAACAAAAATAAGTTCTGCAAACGAGACGTTTGCAGTACGATTATATGATGCTTTTTCATCCTGCATAAAAAAGTCTTTCAATTCGCTAAAATTTTTAATACAATTATGTGTAGCCTACATACTCCTGTTTGGAAATGACGTTATAACATACTGTAGTTTAACCAATTAAGGAAATATATGCTATCTTTTTTTATTTTTGTGAACAAAAAATGCCGCTTTTTCAACGATTTAGTGTCAGACCGAAAATTCAGAAATAAGCTCTAAGCCCCGTCCCCGGGGCGTCGTAATCACTTGTTTTTACAAAGCGCCAAACGCACCCGGGGACGGGTGCTTGAGCATATAGAGAGTTTTCGTTCAAACACAATTTAGACATCTGCGAAACTTGAGTTATCATTTATTCTCGCTTTGCGAACAAGTGTCCCATGCACATTCGTTCACAAATAGACAGACATTTATAGAGCGGTCTCCTATGTTATTACAACCTAAATTGAGCGATTTAGCTTTGAATGGTCCCATCAACGGGTTCGGGTGTTCTGAATAAGGTGTTCACGCTTCAGCGTGTTTTTCCCCTCACCCCAGCAAGCTAAAGCTTGTACACCGCCCCTCCCCTGGTCAAGAATCGCTCAATTTAGGTACAACCAATATTTTGCAAAAAAGTGCGACCATTTCAAAAGGTGAAAAAGTCGCGGTATAAAAGCGGAACAATGGATTGATGGAGTCATGGATCAATGAAAAACAGACACAAGAGTCCAGTAATCTATCAATCCAATTATCCTGTTACATAAATATGGTATGACATTGTTTTAGACTGATTTGAGTTGTTTTCAGGTGCGGCTTCGCCGTGTTGGGTTTCAGAAAACAGAAGGAGTTGCAAATGGCTTTAAAACTGAAAGATCTGCCGGATGACGAGCTTCTCTCTATGGGATCGTTGTCGTGCTCCGGCTGCGGGCAATTGCTGGCATTCCGGCATGCGCTGAAGGTGCTGGGGAAGAACACCATTGCCATCAATTCAACTGGGTGTTTAGCCGTGATTATGCAGATGGGTGTGCCTAAAGTGCCACATTTCCATGTTCTGTTTGAAAACGGCCCGGCCGTGATTTCCGGCATCGATTCAGCGTTACGGGTGATGGGAAAGAGAGAGGGTATGAATCTGCTGGTGGCGGCTGGCGATGGCGGCACTGCGGACATTGGCATCGCTGCGCTCTCGGGCGCCATCGAAAGGAATCAGGACTTTATCTATATTTGCTTTGATAACGAGAGCTACATGAACACCGGCGGTCAGCGCAGCGGAACGACCTGGTACGGGGCGAAAACATCGACCACGCCGGTGGGCAAAGTGGTGAGAGGCGAAGAACGTACACCCGGATTGAGAAAGGACATGGTGAAGATCATCGCGGCGCACGGCACGCCTTATGTCGCCTCAACCTCTATCGGGTATCCGCTGGATTTCATGGAACGAGTCGAAAAGGCGAAAGATACGCGCGGACCCAGCTACATCCATTGTCATGCACCCTGTCCGCCCGGCTGGGGGATCGACGCCAAAGATGTGATTAAAGTTGCCCAACTGGCAGTGCAAACCGGTTTTGTAAAACTGTTCGAAATCGAGGATGGCGTGCGGCGAGTCACCAAAAGGATTGCAAAGCTCAAACCTGTGGAAGAATATCTGAAGTATCAGGCTCGATACAAGCATATTTTACAGGATGAAGAGATGCTGGCGAAAGTACGGGAAGATGTTGCGCAGTCATGATTCTGTTGATTTATAATTCTGTCAGGGTTAGAGTCTTCCCAAAATGTATGTATATAGTATGTATAAAAATGTGTCGTCTACAATATAGTGCATAACATTAACCCTGACAGAGTTTTTCAACAACGTCAGTCATGA
>JBHHWX010000249.1:0-8667 GCA_046756745.1 bacterium
GGGTACGGCTATCGCCGAACCCTCGGCTATGTTGTGTAACCGCTTCGCGGTAATACGAACCCTTGAGCAAACCTAATCTGACGCTCAAATGAAGTGAGAAATGTTTATAATCAATAAATTAGGCGCTCAATATAAGAAACTTCTCCCAATCAATCAACAGGCGCCATACAGCACATGTTATTGAGAAGGTCTATCCGGCGGGCTTGGCAGGTCAGTTAAAGTGCTTTCACCATTTTCAAGGACGGTCATGTAAAGCACCGCCGCGACTCCCGCGACCAAGCCGCCGCGAACCATCCAGCCCAAAAATTTCTTTTTACCGCGTATTTCTTCAACAAAACTCTCTTTCAAGCTCACAAACATCGTGTCCGTTTTTCCGGGAGAGAAATGCAAAGGTAACAATTGTTCTTCATAACCAGCTTTACTGGCGAGCAACTGATAATTTCTACTGCTTAGATCACATATCTCGGTTGGCGCCTTGATACTGTACAAGATGCTGTCTCGCCGCACCACTAAGAAATGGATGTCGGGCTGCTCTGCAGACACATAAAGACAGCCAACCAGTTGTTTCCTGATGGCTCCAAAACTTTCCATCAGATCCGGTGGGATAACCACTTCGTCGAGTTTTCTTTTCGGATCTAATTTAATGGCTTGCTCGAATGCGGCGTTGACTTCAGAGGCCGAGGCGTTTTGACGCGTCAACACAAAACCCATGTACAAATACGCCTCAAAGAGGTATTCGGTTTTGGCGTAAGGCACCCCGACGACTTGTCGCAATGCCTGCATCGATTGCCCAAATTTGGCTTCCCAGAAAAACTTCTTTCCTTGAATGAGCTGTTGCAGTGCTTTGTCTTGGGCTGAAGCTTCGGCGCCCGCAAAAAGGCACAAACCGATTAATAAATATTCTAAAGCGCTTTTGAAAGATTTCATTTTAATTCCTATATAACTGATGGATATCGTTGTTAACGGACCAAAATTACTTTACGAACTTGTTGGAAAGCGCCAGCCTGTAATTTGATGACGTAAACACCTGAGCTGGCATCAAAGCCATTGTTTGACGTGCCGTCCCAATGAATCCGGTAAGATCCAGGGGCCTGATTCTTGTTAACCAACGTTTTTACCTCTTGGCCGAGAAGATTGAGAACCTTAACGACAACTTTCGTCGATATTGAAATTTTATAATTCAGAGACGTACCGGCATTGAATGGATTCGGAAAATTCTGGCTAAGGAAAAACTCTTTCGGCGTATTGTGAAGCAGGTCGTCGGATTTTTCCGAATAGGTTTCCGTGCCGATGATGACGTCGAATTCCCGGGTTAGACTGTTTTGTTCGAAGAAAAAGCTGTAACCCGGCTCTTCTCGGAGATCCACTTTTTGCAATGTGAAATTATCGAAAAGCGTCGCCTGGAAGTCCGGAGGCAGGGATTCCAAATCGGTAAAATCTAAATGAATTTCACTGTTTTTCAAACTGGTTGCGACTTCGAAATGCCAAATTTGGCCGTCCTCAAATGGCGGACGAAAATCCGTAAGAAAGTGTCCGGGAAACTTCGGCCAATCCTTATGCGGAAAACGTACGGTAACAAACTCCGAAATATGGGGCGGTTCTAAATAATCCAGTTGATCCCATTGCGGTGATGCGTCGGTGGAGACGCCAATCCGGCTCGGTTTGTTTTGAAAATCGCCAGTGCGTGCGGAAATGCCGATCTCCCAAATTTTCTCAACAGCAGTTTTGGCGACCGGTGATCCCTGCGACATGATCGGTAAAATAGCAATTTTTACACCTGCCGTTTCACTAAAAATTGCATAACCTTCCCAGGGAGCCAATGTCGGAACATTGTCCGGAGTCACCCAGTCATCGCTAAAGAAATACGGACCCATGATGTCGTTTGCGTCTCCCTCGAGAACCTGAACATCACTCCAATTGACTGAGAACGGAAATGGCAGCGCGATATCCGTCCAACCTGCAGCCAGAGTCATTTCAAACGGCTGGTTGGTGACAACCGTTGTTCCGAGACCTGTATCGATGGTTTTCTCGGCATCGCGTATGATTAACCAGAGGGCGGTTCCAGGTGCAAAAGAATTCACGTCCGGGTATTCGTCGTATCGACTCGCTAGTGAATTGTATTGAAACAGCCGCCATTTTTTCCGGTCATAAGAACCGAGGTCATCCTGCAGCACGGCAAGAGGATCTTTGTTCTCCAGGTTCAAGGGTACCGAAAACATGCGATAAAAGAATGCAGAATCTCCCCCTGGCTGCGGTTGGTCTCTTTTAAGTCCTTCACTATCCGTTCCCAGAATACGTACGGATATATTGTGGGGCACCGTATCTGAATTGGTAATGGGATGGAAGGCAAAATTGCGACCGTCCGATGCCCGGATAAAGTAATTGACCCCAAGATTCGAGAGTTGGGACGCGGTTAATGTCGCCTCGAAGTTTCCTCCGCCTTTATCCGTCATCAGCATCGATTGGAAACTCGCTTGCCCGCTCTGTTTAAAAAAAAGCACGACTTCCACAATTTGTGAATTGTCTTCGACTTGGGCAGAGATAATCACATCTTCTCCCTCGTCAACCAGGAGAGGAGAGCTGTGAAACACCGTCGGGGGAACCGGATCTGAAAAAGCCGTATCCACGAGCGTGACCGTTTCGGCGACGTTATCAAACGGCTCCTCATTCAGGAGATTATCAAGGGCCGCCGCTTCAAATCCGTATATTTTTCCTGCTTCCCCGGAAAAGACATCCGAATTGCCGGAAAACTCCGTCAACCAGTTTTGCCAGGGACCGCCGTTTTCCTGGTAGCGCACGTTGTAACTCCCGGAAAGGCCGGAACCGCTGCCATCCGAACCGGACCCGCCCCAACTGACCAAAAACGAAACCTCGCTGCTCGTATCCGGCGACGTGGCTTGAGTTCCGCTTGGAGGGGTGCTATCGAGTTTGATTTCGACGGAATCTTTACCGGCGTTGCCGGCGCTGTCTATTAGAGTAAAAATCAGTTTATACACACCATCAGGTTTCCCCTGGATATCCACATCTAATTCTTCGAATACATCGAGTCCGCTCTGTCCCGGTTCAACTTCGATAGTATCCAATCCGGCAGCTTCCAATCGTAAGCGTTGTAAGTGGTTTTCATCGTAATTGATTTCCACTTGCGCGGCGCTTGACGCGCCCTGGTTAAACCAATTGGGGACAAACCCGGGATTGGGGAAATCGATCTCGAAAACTTCGGGAGGAGTCGCATCGTAACGAAGCTCAACAACAGCGTTATTTTGGAAATCGATATTGCCTTTTTGATCCTCGAACCAGAGATAAAAATTCTGCCCGTCTTCTTGCTCCGCACGCAGCCTGATAGAACTCCCGGAGGTCACCGAACCGGTCGTATCGAAATCAGCAGTAGGCGCGCTGCCCAATTTATAAAGGGCTCGCGCGATCCCGCTGGGATCGGTAAATTCTTGCCAAAGGATCTCGAAAAACGGATCACTCTGCCACGGACTCGGATTCACTCCTCCTGCTGTGAGCACCGGAGGCGGCCCGGGCGCCGTCACATCATTCGCGTTTGTGTCGACAACCGTTTGTGTCTCGGCGATATTCAAAAACGCCTCGAGATTTCCGGCCACATCATAAGCCGCGACCTCGAAACCGTAGGATTTCCCGTGCAAACCTTGAAAAGTCGATGACGTTTCTTGAAAATCCGTCAGAAATTCTGTCCAAGGTCCGCCGTCAACTTGCACACGCACGTTGTAAACCCCTGACAGACCGGAGCCGTTGCCATCAGCGCCGGTGCCGGTCCAGGTAATTGAAAAATTCGTTTCTGCGCTGGTCGCAGGTGAACTTGCTACTGTATTTGAGGGCGGGGTCGCATCATATCGCAGTAAAACCGAACCGTGGTTTTGGAAATCAACATTTCCGCTGTTATCTAAAAACCATAGATGAAACTCCTGACCGTTCTCCTCTGTGGCATTGACAAAAAAAGAAGACGAACCGGAGACCGAGCCTGTGGTATCGAAATCCGCCGCCGGCGCCGCGCCGCGTTTGTAAAGAGCTTTTGCGATCCCGCTTGGGTCGGAAGGCGCCTGCCAGGCGACTTGAAAGTTCACATTATTTTGCCAGGGGCTGGGATTCGCCCCTCCTGCCGTTAACGTCACAGGCGCACCTGGAGCGGTTACATCGCTGATTGTGTCGATCAGGGTCGTCGATTCGGCAGTATTCAAGAAGGGTTCGATATTTCCCACATTATCGCGGGCGCTCGCCTCAAATGCGTAGGTTGAGCCTTGTTGACCGGTAAAAACAGACGACGTTCCCTGAAAGTTTGTCAACCAGGGCGCCCAGGCGCCTCCATCCACTTGCACCCGTACATCGTAGGCGCCGGACAGGCCGGAACCGGCGCCATCTGAACCGCTTGACCAGCTCACGGTGAAACTCGTTTGCGAGCTCACAGCCGGGGAGCTCGTTTGCGCGCCACCTGGCGCTGTTCCGTCAAGTGCGATGTCGGCAGATGTCCCGGCTTGGTTCCCGGCTTTGTCCAAGATAGTAGCAGACAGGGTATAGCTCCCGTCTGATGCGCCGGTAAGAGTGACAGACGTTTGTGTAACCTGAGCCGAGCCGCTCGAGATATTCAAGTTTTCTTGCGCTCCTCCCAAAGCGCCTAAATCAAATTGCGCTTTATCTGCATTGTCTTCGTCATATTGGACACCAAAATCTATTGCCGGCGTCGTATTTTGATTGTACCAGTTTGGCAAAAAAACCGGGGCGTCGATGACGACCCCGGAAATTACGGGCGAGGCGCTATCTAAACTAAATCTTCGAGATGGGGAGGAAGCGCCGGAGATTTGGCCGTCCGAAGCTGTGACGCGCCAAAAATAAAGCCCCTCAGCTAGCGGGGTCGATAACGTATAGGATACCGATGCCGTACTTTGATCGACCGGCGGCGCCGGGGAGAATCCGGCGGCGTCATTACTCGAATCAAATGTCAGAACCGGCGAAGAAAAATCAGAACTTTGGTCAATTTCTAACTTAAAGTGCAAAACGTCCCCATCCGGGTCTGTGGGAACATCCCAACTGAAAACAACTTGAGCTGTATTAGGATTAAATGAAGACAAATCATTTGGCGCGGTCAAAGTTGGAGCTGCGGGCGGTTGGTTGCTCACAAGCTTAAAGGTATTGAGAAAAACCTGAACGCTATTATCTGCCCAATTTGCCACGGCCATATCCATGACGCCGTCGCCGTTGAAGTCACCCGTGTTGAGCGCCCGCGGTTGTGTTCCGGTAGAGTAGGTTGAATCGATGACGAATGAGCCGCTGCCATTGTTCAACAGCATATAGACGTCATTCGACAGCCGGTTTGTGACCACTAAATCGGGATCGAGATCGCCTTCGAAGTCGTTTGTCGAAAGAGAGAACGGATCGCTGCCAACCGGGAAATAACTTGGCAAAGAAAAGCTTCCGCCTCCCAGGTTATTTAAAACGCCGACCGTGTTTTCAGACCGATTTGCAATTGCCAGGTCAATCAACCCATCGAGATTGAAGTCCTGTGCAACGACCGAACGCGGACCGCTGCCGATAAAAGTGTTTTGCGGCGCGCCAAAAACACCGGTCCCATCGTTAAAAAGGAGTGAAATATTGCTATCATCGGCGTTGGTCACAACCACATCCTGAGCGCCGTCATTATTGAAATCTGCGATAAAAGAGATTTGTGGATTTGCTCCTACCGGATACGAAACCGCTGTTTGAAAATTCCCGTCTCCTGTGTTTATCAATAGTGAGATGGCATTGGAGACATTATCGACCGTTGCCAAATCCAGAAAACCGTCATTGTTAAAATCCGCAGTTGAAATATGGCCCGGATCAACGCCGACGGAAAAAGTTGTATCGCGCGCTGTAAGAACACCGGCGCCATCATTATTCAAAATGGATACCGTATCATTCACCTCGTTGACAACGGCGACATCGAGATCGCCGTCAGAGTCAAAATCGCCAAGCGCTACGGCTCTCGGGCTTGTGCCCACCGCTGTGATGCCGTTTTGTATAAAATCCCCATTGCCCAAATTTAACCAGCTATAAACATTGTGGGATTTGCTATGTGGTATAGCCATATCCAAGCTGAAATCATTGCTCAAATAACCCAGTCCGACAAAATGCGGTCCGGTGCCGGTTGTGTAAGTCGAATCTAAACGGAGCTCGCCTGTTGCTGTGGTGGCTTGAATATAAAAAGACCATTGAAAACCGGCAAGCGGCAGCCCGCTGCTATTTTGAATATTGCCGGTTAAAATGACCGACACCGTTTCACCAGCTTGAAACGGGACGGATGCAGAAAAGGATGCTGTTTGTGTGGAGGAGTTATACGAGAGCGTGCCATCGTGGTAACCCGTACGGTTTCCATTCACCAAAAAATTCGAGGGTACAATCGTGCTGCCATTCATGGCTTGATCGAACAAGACGGAAATCGTTGTTGTGGCGCTATTTTGCATCGAATAACGACCTGGCGAGAAACTCACGATTTGCGGACTCTGGGCATAGAGAACGTTCCACAAAAGCGTTCCTAAAATGACAATAAAGATTCTAATCGGAAAACGGTTTGTTGGCCTTAAAAACATACTGAGCCTCATGTTAAATTTGAACTTTCAAGATAACTATCGGTCTTAAATTGTAAATAATGGAATAAAAAAGATGATTGGAAATATCTTCGAGAATTTTCAGAAGTAAACAATCGATGGCCTTCCGTGGCATTGTTTTTTTTGAGTATCGTTACAAATACAAAAGGGAGCGATGTACTAATAGAGTACAGATCACTCCCCCAGGTTTAATGAAATAGAGTACATACAATTTTAATGAGTTGCGGAAAACCTTATGAACCCGGCGCTTGCTCGATCTTCTGTGCAATGGCCTCAGGAATTGGGATCGCTCGAATCGGTTCGTCGGGATTACAGATACAACAAGCCGAAGATATCTGCCCGCGCGCAACCACGACGGCGCCTTTCGTGAAAATAAATTGGTATGTCATGGATTTCGTTCCTTTTCGCAAAACCGTAACATGAATATCCATAACTTCTTCAAACTTGACCGGACTCAGATATTCACATGATGCAGCTAATCTCGGCCAGCCGATTTTATTTCCATCCAATTCCATAGAAACGCTGGTTCCAAGTGAATGTAAGAATTCGTGTTCAGCCGTTTCCATAAAAACAAAAAAACGCGCAAAATGACAAATTCCCGCTAAATCCGTATCGGCAAATTCAAGTTTACGCTGGGTACGATATTCGTATGGCATGGTAATCAAATCCTGTTTTTTCTAAGTTGGATTATTCCTAAATTGGTGTAACTATATAGCGAAGCTTCGCTTAAACCGACAAGAAAAAGCCCGCCCACAGAATCAGAACTGCCACAGAATTGAAAAATTCCTTTCAGTGGGATTTCCAGTTCTGTGGGAGAAAACGTGCTCTGTTTGTCGAAGTTTTCGGTTCTCAATATCTCAGGTATCGCTCAAAAAAGGCAAAACGATTTTGGGCAAGACTATTAAAAAAGCTTCATTTCCCATCAGGTCAAAAGGCCTCCACTCACGCTCTTACTCTTACTCTTTCTCGTTTTTGGAGTCTTGAAAAAGCGAGTAAGAGTAAAATACATTCCAAAATGGTTTGTCTCTCTTTATCTCATGGGGTGAATTGTTTTGCGCTAAATAGTTTTGCCTTCCATGATGATTTCGTGACGAATCAATTTCGAGTGGGCTGATTTTCGACGACTTTAGAGTCTGCTTTTTGAGGCCCTGGACCGGGTTTATACATCGTAACCAAGAAACCACCCAACGCAGCCAATAAAATACCCAGGATAAATTGCCACCGGAGAGCGCGAAATCCACCCGCAGGCGGATGAACCGAAAGCGCAGCGATGGCATTGACGACCGGCGCGCCTGCAAAAACAATCGACATGACCACGCTCGGCTGTCCCTTCGCGCCGAAAGCCAGCAGAACACAGAAAGCCCCTACGGCCCCTACGATTCCCGCTAACAGCGACCAGGTCATCCCCTTTACCGGGAAACTCCAGGAAACGCCGTTAACACTGAGTATGATCGCCGGACCGATGACGGCTGTCAGGACATACGCGATTCCGACAAATAAAAAAGCTTTGTAGCGACCATTGACCGGATCGTCCATCCCCAATTGACCTGTATGCAGGAATAGGCCATACAGTCCCCAGGAAATCACCGTCATTAAAGCGAATATCAGCCAGGTCATTCCCGGCTGGCTCGAATCTGCTGCTGGCATGTTTACTCCTTCCTTTATGAGTTTGAGAGGGCTGTTCCAAATGTCCTAACCCGGACGAGTCCCGCAAAAAGCACGGGATTTAAGAACCGGAACCAAAAAAGAAAATAAATAAGCCCACAGATAATTTATCAGTGGGTTTATTCAATCTATGGGAATTTTGGCAAGACATTTTCAGCTATAGCTGTGCCAAGCCACAACATATTCAAAGGTTTAAATTTGACTTAATATCTGAACTGGATATTGACTGATTTGCTTGTCAACGGTCACCAGAATTAAACCATGTTCAAGAGCTTGGCATATCAAAATACGGTCGAAAGGGTCTCGGTGAATTCGTGGAAGAGTCGTTAGATGGGATATCACTGCCCCTCAAATTCTTTAATTATATCCTCAGGCAATGGTACATCAAAATCATCGGGAA
>JBHHWX010000250.1:0-8622 GCA_046756745.1 bacterium
AGGCAAATAAACTTTTGCATAGAGAGGGTCAATTTTGGTACCATGAGAATTACGATCATTATATTCGAGATGAACGAGAGTTTCGTAATGTCAACCACTATATTCTCAACAATCCGGTGAAAGCCGGGTTAGTTGAAGACTATCGGGACTGGAAACACTATTGGCTTAATGAAGACCTTGTTTGAAAAAGCGCAAACGAGACGTTTGCAGTACGTAAGGCAAACGTCCCGTTTGCCAAAAAAGATTCAACAGGAACAAAGCTTCATAAAACGCAGTTTGCATCTCATAAAGTGAGAAAAAATTGTCAACTGAAGAACACACAACAGTAAAAACAAAACACAAACGAGACGTTTGCGGTACAATCAAAATCTGGCTCTCCGCCTTTCGCTTGCGTACCCTGCCGTTAGCCGCCGCCAGTATCGCGCTCGGTAGTTTTTTGGCCGCTGCAGAAAATGCGTTTCGCTGGCAGATCGCCGTGCTCTGTTTGGCGACGGCTATCTTGTTGCAAATCCTATCCAACCTCGCCAACGATTACGGCGATACGGTGCACGGCGCCGACAGCGGCAATCGCGCCGGCCCAACGCGGGCCACGCAAAGCGGTTTGATATCAAGCACAGCTATGCGCAAAGCCGTACTGTTGTTTGTGGTCTTGTGTCTGATCATCGGGTTTCCGCTAGTCAGGGGACAGAGCGTCGTCTTTTACATCGCGGGTCTGGCGGCGATCGCGGCGGCGGTCGGCTACACGGTCGGACCTAAGCCTTACGCTTATGTGGGTCTCGGAGATCTGTTTGTGTTTTTGTTTTTTGGCATTGTCGGGGTTTTCGGAAGTTACTATCTGCACACGCATCATTTCGATCTGCACATCCTGCTGCCAGCAGCCTCCTGTGGATTTTTTTGTGTGGCGGTTTTGAATATCAACAACCTCCGCGATATCGAATCCGATAAGGTGGCCGGAAAAAATACCATCCCGGTTCGACTCGGGGAACGCCAAGCACGAGTTTACCATGTGGGTCTACTGCTCCTGGGGTTCGCTACCGCCCTCTGGTTTTCGCTCTTAAACTGGCAGAGCGTTTATCAATTTCTCTATTTCATCACATTACCGCTGTTGCTGATAAACGGTTTGCGCGTTTTCTCTAAATCGGATGGCAGGAACCTGGATCCTGACCTGAAACAAATGTCGTTAACGACGCTTCTTTTTAGTCTCACTTTTGGAATTGGCGCTCTGCTGTGAATCCTTTTCGAGCTGACTTCAAACAGTTCACCCTTGAGTTCATTCATCCGATGGGCACCTCCAGAGGCGTTCTCCATGAGCGCGACACGTTCATCATTACTTTAAGCAGCGACCCTGAACATGGGCAAGTCGGTCTCGGTGAATGCGCGCCTCTGCCGGGCTTGAGCATCGATGCCCGTCCCGGTTTCGCAAACAAATTGCAGGATGTCTGTGATGAGTTAAATTCCGGCTATCATCCTTCTGACTTGAACCTCATAGAGTGGCCAGCCATCCGGTTCGGTCTGGAGTCCGCTCTGCTCGATTTCGAAAGAGGTGGTGTGCGTGTGCTCTTCGACAGCGATTTTACGCAAGGCAGAAAAAGCATTCCGATCAACGGCTTGATAGTCATGGCGGATGTCGAAACCATGCTCCAACAAGCTTTTCACAAGATCGAGGCCGGTTTCGACTGCATCAAAATAAAAGTCGGCGCGCTCGACTTCGAAGCCGAATGCGCGCTTTTGCAAGAAATCCGCAAACGCTGCCCGGCCGAGCAAATTCAATTGCGATTGGACGCTAACGGCGCCTTCGAGGCCGATACCGCGCTGGAAAAACTTCGGCGGCTGCACGAATTTACAATTCACTCCATCGAACAGCCGATGAAAGCCGGACAAACGGACAAAATGGCGGAGCTGTGTAAAAAGTCGCCCATCCCCATCGCGCTGGATGAAGAATTGATCGGCGTTCGCTCTGAGTCTGTGAAAAAAGAGCTGCTGCGTGCCATTCAGCCGCAATACATTATTTTGAAACCGACTCTGGTCGGAGGATTGCAGGCGTCTGAAGAGTGGATCTCGCTGGCGGACAACGCGAACATCGGTTATTGGATAACGTCTGCTTTGGAGTCAAACATCGGGTTAAACGCGATCAGCCAATGGACGAGTACGCTGCCAGTCGCCCTGCAACAAGGACTCGGAACCGGCCGGTTATTTGTAACGAACTTTCGCTCGCCTCTCAAAGTTGAAAACGGCCGCCTATGGCATAACAAGCAACGTATTGCACAAAATTGCAAACTTTTTAAAGATCACGGGGCGCATTATGAAAGCGGTACAATGGATTGATGGATGAGTGGATTAATGAAAAACAGTCACAAAAATCCAGTAATCCATCAATCCAATAATCCTGCTAACTCCGTGTGAAATTGCATCGTCTGATATCGATTTGGGGTGTCTTTCTTAGAGGTTCCACCGCACAGGAACTTTAATTAAATGGACCGATTCAAAGGCTTCACTTTAAACGGCAAAGTCCTCAGCAAAGATTGGATACTCAAGCGGTTCGGCGACCGGGAAGCTCTGGGAAGCACCGAGTTTGAACGGCAGACGCTTGAATTTTGCAAACGCTGGCTGCAAGGCGATGAGGAATTCCGGGTTAAGACGTCCGGGTCAACCGGAGCGCCCAAAGAGATGTCCGTTCGCCGCGATCGCCTGACCCTGAGCGCTCGTATGACCGGCAGCGCATTGCAGCTCAAAACCGGCCAGCGCGCCCTGGTGTGTCTTTCAACAGGCCACATAGCCGGCTTGATGATGCTGGTGCGAGGCTTGGTTTTAGGTCTTGACTTGACTGTGATCGAGCCTGGCCCGGATCCCTTGCACTCCTTTTTCTTAAAAAACTCGCAAAACACCGAGCCGTTTGATTTCTCAGCGTTCGTTCCATTACAACTGCAGGTGATCCTTTCGAAAGGAGAGCGCTATCGCGCTTTCTTGAATCAGATGAAAGCCGTTCTGGTCGGGGGAGCGCCGGTTTCTTACGCCTTACAAAAAAGCATTCAACAGGTCAAAGCGCCAGTCTACCAGACTTTTGGAATGACCGAAACGTTGAGCCACTTTGCTCTGCGAAAATTAAATGGTCCGGATGTCTCGGGAAGCTACCAGGCTTTACCAGGTGTGGAATTGGGACAGGATACACGCGGCTGCTTAACCATAAAATCGCAATTGACGGACGATGAGCTGCTGGTGACCAATGATTTGGTTGAGCTGAAGCCTGAAAACCATTTCATCTGGCTGGGGCGATTTGACAATGTGATCAATACCGGCGGCGTCAAAGTGCAGCCAGAGAAGGTCGAGCAGGCGATTGCCGAATCGTTGTTTGGAATCGAAAACCCAACTGTTTCATCCAGGGCGTTTTTTGTCGGATCTGTTCCGGATGAAAAATTTGGCGAAAAAGTCGTTGGCGTTTTCGAGGGCGAAGCGTTTTCACGCGATGTGCAGGAGACGATGCTGAAGTCGCTTTCCGAACTGCTGCACAAGTATGAGCTGCCAAAATCGTTTTGCTTCGTAAATTCATTTGTGCGCACAGCAACCGGCAAGATAGATAGGAAGGCCAATATGGAAAACATCCAAACCCCCAAATCCCAAAGCTTGTAGAGCGTGAGGCGAGGAGCGAAAAGCGAAAAGCGAGAAATTACTTTACGCTCTACACTCCAGGAACCCTCGTTTTCAACATCCTTCCAACAATTGTTGTGTCTATAGAAAAAATACTTGAATGTGTGTATAAATATGTGTATCATATCATCAATGAAATTCAGGTGGGATGAAGCCAAACGTAAAGCTAACCTTGTCCAACATGGCTTTGACTTTGCCGATGCAGAGCTTGTTTTTTCAGGAACAACCTTCACATTTGAGGATGACCGATTTGACTACGGCGAGCAAAGGTTTATTAGCATTGGCATGTTGTATGGCACGGTTGTCGTTATTGCCCATACAGAAAGTAATCATGTGATTCGAGTCATTTCAATGAGAAAGGCAACCAGGAATGAGCAAAAAATATACTTCAAAGGATTCACGAACTGATTGGGAACGCATTAACACGATGAAGGATGAAGACATCGATTTGTCGGAAATTCCAGAAGTCACCGACGAGCAAATGGAACAGGCCAGGTTGCGTATTGACGGCAATCCTGTTCCAAAAGGTAAAGAGCGTGTCAACATCTTTCTTGATGCACACGTTATCGCATATTTCAAGACGAAAGCCGGTGGGCGAGGCTATCAAACGCTCATAAACGAAGCACTGAAAGAGAATATCCTGTATCAAGACCTGGAAACGATTCTACGTCGTGTGATACGTGAGGAAATTGCCCGCTCTTAGTTGATTTTGTTTTCATCTCCAGAACGCTTGACTTTTTCACTCCTTTTCCTCCTTAATTCCCCGAACTTTTGAAAAGCGGTAAAATTTTTGATTTATTCAAGATTTTCGATTTCTTGTTATGGCAGAATCCCAAATCCCAAGAGTAATTGTTTGGGATTTGGGATTTTTCAGGCGAGCGCCTGCTGAACCTGCTGATACAACCACGCCTTTGCCATGGCCCACTTGGGGGTTTAAGATAACATCGATTCACAAATTATAAGGAGGATTAAACCATGTTAAAGGTAGAAAAAACCGGCGCCGGTCGTTTCTTGGCGAGCATCTCTTACTTTTCGATTGTTGTGCTATTTATGTCATTAATTGGCGCCTGCGCCAGCACTTCTTCATTGCAAAATGCACCCTTACATGCCGGAACGGCACGCACCTTTAAGGCGGGCTTCGACGCAACACTCCGAGCAGCACGAGAGGCAACAGTAGAGGCCGGCCTGCAAATAGAAAAAGTCACGCAGACAGACGACAATAGTTGGATGATTATCGCGAAAAAGAGCACATCAGCCTGGAGCTTTGGAGAGCTTGTCCGTGTGATGATTGTGAAAAAAAGTGCAGCTTCGACAGAAGTGCGGGTTCATACGAAAAGGAGAGTCTCAATTAACCTCGAGGCTAAAGGAGATTATTCCACTGCCATTCTGTCGAATATTGAACTAAAGTTGCGTAGTTAACATCGTCTTGAAGGTGATTGAAAAATGCTTTGCCTTAAAAGAAATTTTCAAATTTTCTAAATTGAGCAATGTCAGATAAAATAGCACGTCGTGTTCGAATACTATGAAAACGTCCATGGCCGCAAAGCCATCGACGGTAAAGGCAGCACGATTTTTTCCATTGTCCACATAACTGAGGAGGGGCAGTCCATGGGCAACGCCTTCTGGAGTGGTAACGTCATGGCGTATGGCGACGGCAATGCTTTGTTTAAACCGCTCGCCGTCGGCCTGGACGTTGCCGGGCATGAGTTGACCCACGGTGTGATCCAGCATACGGTCAACTTAGAATATAAATTTCAATCCGGAGCGCTCAATGAATCGTTAGCGGATGTTTTTGGCGACATGGTCGTCATATCAAGGTTACTTCCTTTCCTATAAATGACAGGTTGCTAAAATGTCAGCAGCCATCTGCAGAGCTATTGCAGTTCGGCGAGACCTGGCTGTGTTGCAAACTGTGCGCGCAAAGTTTACACACAGGGCGCAATTTATGCACATCCCTTCCCAGTTTATCAAATTATATAGTCAATATATTTGGCATTAAATTTGTGACACCCACAGGGCGAACCCCAGTTTATCAAATCTGAATCAAACTAAAGGAGGCTTGATCCATGAACAAAGGATTGGTACTATCACGCGCGATTTCCTTTTTGGTGTTGTTGATTGTTATGTCAACTTTTTCCTCGATACTGGCACAAAACAGTTTTGTTCTTTCGCGAAATGCTGATTTTTCAACAGATGACCGGATATTCGACCGCACAGACACCCTATACATGAAAGTAACCGCTCCGGACGTCGATTTTACCGATATCGACAAGAATGAATTTGAGCTGCAAGCGGATAAGGGTGGGGAGAAATTTGAGGCAGCCTTCGATAATTTGTTGAACACGACGTACACTGCAAGCTTGCTGCTGCACAATCTGACTTCTCCGGAAGTATCCTGGAGATGGAAAGCCAGAGTCCGGGATGACAGCGGTCACGATTTTAGAGCTGAAGTAGAGATAGAGATAACAGATGGCAGCCAGCCCGAAGAAGTCGAGATCAAGGGAAGTGTCGAGACTGTGGGCGCCGATTTTCTCGTGGTAAAAGGGGCCAAAATATTTGTCGATGCCGCTACCCAAATTGAAGACAGAAAAAGCCAACCTCTGACTTTCGGCGATCTGCTCATAGGCATAAATGTGACTGTAAACGCGGTTAGGCGGGACGATGGATCTTTGCTTGCCCTTCTTATTCAAGTGAAAGATCGTAACAAGGGGGAGATAGAAGTGAAGGGAGTCATCGACAGCGTCGGAACGGACCATGTCATCATTCTCGGACAGACTTTCATTGCCGATGCAAACACTTCCATTGAAGATAAAGACAAAAACTCCATTGCTCTCGCGGACCTGGTCGTGGGACAAATCGTTGAAGTCAAGGCCGTACCGCAGGCAGACGGGACGTTGTTGGCAACCAGAATCCGGGTCAAAGACGAAAGCGATGATTCGAAAGTCGAGTTAGTCGGATTCATCGACGCTTTGGACGATACCAGTCTCACCGTATCCGGCGTCACATTTGTCGTTAATAGTTCGACGGAAATACAGGGCAATGATAAGAATCCCATAACGCTCGCTGACCTTAAGGAGGGACTTCTGGTCGAAGTCGAGGCGAAAATTCAAAATGACGGAACGATCCTGGCAACCAAAATCAAGGTAGAAGATGACGTGCCGGGTGAAGGCGAGGTAGAAGTTGTGGGTGAAATCGAAGTGCTCGGAAACCAACAACTGCAGGTGACGGGACTCATTTTTCTGGTCGATAACAATACCCAAATTCTCGATGACCGCAACCGGCCCATTGCGTTTGGGGATCTTCAGGTCGGCGCGCTTGTAGAGATTAAGGGCAGGGTGCAGGCCGATGGTTCGATTCTGGCCGTTCGGATAAAAATCGAGGATCGTTTTATGGATGAAGTCGAAATTACCGGCGTTATCGATTCCATCGGAGACAGTTCCTTAGTTGTAAACGGTCTATCCTTCATCATCGATCCAAATACGCAGATATTAGACAACAAAAAAAACCCCATCAGTTTCGCGGATTTGGCGGTAGGGATGGTCGTGGAAATTCGCGCTGAGATTCTGGCTGATGGCGTCCAGTTGGCCACCAAAATCAAACTCGAGGACAGAGATGATCAGAAACTAGAAGTGAAAGGTGCGATTGACAGTTTGGGCGTCAATAGTTTGCTGGTAGCGGACGTTCTATTTGCCGTTGACGCCTCCACGGTTATCCTCGACAACCAGAAGAATCCCATTGATTTCTCAGCGTTGTCCGTTGGAGAGATTGTGGAAGTAAAAGGGGTTCAGCAGCCAGATGGCACTTTTCTCGCACGTGAAATCAAGCTCGAAGACGCTTTGGAAGATGAGATCGAAGTCAAAGGAACCATTGAGGCGCTGACCGGAGCAGAAATAACGGTAGCTGGCCTCACCTTCAGTTTGACCGCGAATACGCAAGTTCTGAACAATAACAACCTCCCCATTTCAGTGTCCGATCTCAGTGTGGGTCTTTTTGTGGAAATCAGAGGGGAGCTCTTGCCGGGCGGAAGTTTGCTGGCTGTTCGTATCAAGATTGAGACGGACCCCCAAAACCAGCTCGAAATCAAAGCTGCTATCGATTCCATAGGTACAAGCAGCATCCTCGTGCTGGAAATCGATATCCAAGTTGACAATAATACGGTCATTCTCGATAAGGATAATATTCCTATCGCCTTTGGCGATCTCAGAGTTGGCCTCTTTGTCGAGCTAAAGGCCAATAAGCAGGCTGATGGTCTTTTTCTGGCTAGCAAGATCAAGGTAGAGGATGTCAGCGTTTTGAGTGGCACCCTGAGCGACGTCGGCGCCAATGCTCTCAGCCTATTCAATACACAGATCTCCACTGATGACAATACCCTAGTCGTGGGGGCCTTTAATGCGTCTAAAACATTCGCAGACCTGGCCCCAGGTGTGAGAATTGAGGCCAGAACAACCACATTGGCGGACGGCTCTTTTCTGGCCAGCCGGATCAAAATATTATCGAGCGTCGCCGTCACCGGTGTTGCCGATGACACCGCCAACAGCAATGAGATTCCGGAGAAGTTTGCACTACAGCAGAATTATCCAAATCCGTTCAATCCCACGACAACAATCGTTTTTGAAATTGCCGGATCGGCTTCCTCGCAATCCAAGGTCACTCTGGCGATCTACAACATTCTGGGACAAAAGGTGAAAACGTTAGTCGACCGGCCGATGAAACCGGGTATGCATACCGTTCAGTGGGATGGCAAAAACAGCGCGGGGCAGTTGGCGCCTTCAGGAATCTATCTCTATCGGCTAGAAACCAACCTCTTTGCGGAGACACGCAGTATGATATTGCTCAAATAAGGAAAATGGCCTAAGGGCAGCTTCAACCCTGGGATCCAGTTAATACTCCTTTTGCAAGATGCAAGATGCAAGTAGCAGGTGGCAAGTAAAAACAAACAACTTCTTTGCCACTTGCCACTTGCCACTTGCCACTTGC
>JBHHWX010000251.1:0-8607 GCA_046756745.1 bacterium
TGCGTGCACAGCTCTATCTCATCTGAACTGAAGCTGTTGTTGAGGCAATAACTAGTTTTTCTACTTCATCAAGATTTATTTTTTGTTTTGTCTGCCAAAGATTGTAATTATTTTGCATTATTAACCAACTTTCAGGCGAACGTCCGAGTGTTTTTGAAAGGCGCAGCGCCATTTCAGAGCTCATATTGCTTTGACCCTTAATAAGTCGATTGAATGTTGAAGGCGCTACCTTGAGCTTGCCAGCGACGGTACGGTAGCTAATGCCGAGAGGCTCAAGGTAAACTTCCCGTATAAACTCGCCCGGATGTGGTGGGTTATACATACTCATTAGTGATAATCCTCATAGTTGACTACATAAACATCGCCATCTCGAAATTTAAACGTGATACGCCAATTCTTGCTTACATCTATTGCCCACAATCCCTTCATCTTTCCCTTCAGTGGATGCAGACGAAATCCTGGTAAATCAATATCTTCAATCACAGTTGCGGTATCCAGTGCTGCCAAACGTATTCTAAGCTTCTGTTTATGCGCACCCTGAATACCTGCAGTACTACCTGTTTCAAAAAACTTTTGCAGTCCTTTGTGCTTGAATGATTTGACCATACAAGAAAAATATAAAACATTTTGCGCAACACGCAACAGAAAAGGTCAAAATATGACTGCTAATGCGTTGTCAGAAATGGTTTTCTATCGAAAGTGACAATTGTAAAAGAAATACAAGCCGCCTTCGAAACGGGGCGAATATAATTTGGCATACGGCTTCTGGCCACCCCACCGGCCCAGAGCCGCCCTACACCGAAACAGAGTACCGCGAACTACTTTTAACAAATTTGGACAAATTTGAACGCACGTAAGAAGTAATCGCCAACACCAGCTTCGTGACTTTCGTAAAACCAGTATCCTTCTCTCAAATCTTCTTGAGATGATTTAAGAATTCTAATTCTCATGAAAGAGAATCTCTTAATTGTTGCTTAGATTCTTCCCAATCGAGAATATCTTCTTTACCTTCTTTGATTCGTTTTTCTCTTTCTTCAAGAATCTCCTCATGCCAACCCGGAGAAGAAAAATCTGAAGTGTGGCATAGGTCATCCCATATTAATTCCATTGTACGAAGCTTTTCTTCAGTAGTCATTTGATTTAGTTGAGATGTAATATCCATTTTTTTCCTTTCATCTAGATTATCACAGAAGAACCTGCATATTATAAATTATAAGAAAGTGAACGAACCAGTGAAAGTCAAGTCGTCATTTAAGACGGCCATTGATGGCGAGCAATGCCGCTAGCGCTTATCTTGAATCGGGTTAATTTTACGTCTTAATTTAAGTCTGTTCTATCCGCGCAAATTCGGGGTTTCATAGTTTAGTTGAACCGCTTCGGTGTAGAAGCAATATCGCTTCGTCGTACGAGTGCTCTATTTGAAATTCACCACGAAGCGACGGATTTTTTTACAGCTAACGTAAAGTTCAAACAATCTCGTTTCATTCATTGATCTTGGGTCTCTTAGATGTGCCTGGCCAAATCATCTTCCTCGCGAATTGTGTGTTCCCAAAATCTCCTTTGCCAGACATCTGGTCATGTCCAAATGCAATGCAAGTTATAGTACAATGCCTTTAAGACTTTTCAGTCGTTCAAGGTTGTCGATTATTTTAGCGCCACGCGTGTCTGACCTCAATTGGGGATAAAAATGCTTCACGCTCCTTACAAGCGCATTTGGAAAACTCAGACCTTGGCAAACTTGTTTGTGTAAGCCCATGTCTTCGTCCAACCAAATAACCGTTAAACTTTGCGCTTGATGTCCATGACGGAAAAGTTTTTTGTATGCGGTGTTCTCTGACAATGTTGCCTCAAGCCATGTTCCATCTTCAAGAAGAAAATCGGGATTGTAAAATTCATGCACCCGCAGTTTTAAACCGTGCCTTGTTGTAAAATCTTGGTACCATGGGTCTGGCTGCTTGTGTTTAAAAACGGGCTCGGATTTAAAACAAATCTTAAGGATATTGAGCATGTCTTGAACGAGTGTGAGAAAGATACGTCCTCTGCTACCTGTCCTTTGAATAGCTAATAGATCCTCTATTTGGTCATTTTCAAATGCTCGGATGATCTTGTTCCATTTATGGGGATTTTGACTGAGCATGGGTTTCTGAGTTAAATCATAACAAACTATCGCTGAACTTTTTTGTCACGGTGCACATTCGTCGTTGCCAAACAGCAGCTTCTCTTTTCATTTGCCGGGATTGATTTCATATGCTTTCGTGTCCACCTGCTATGAGGGTACGCCTGTTGAACATCCCCTTGATTAACCGCCAGCATTTGGGATAATCACAATCGTCTGGTTGCAAACGCCAAGCAAGTGGTCAGGATGCAAACATTTTGCATCGAGTCATCTGGAATCAAACCTGTTTTGGGTGCTCAGTGAGCGCCCTTTACGGGATGCAATCCCGAATATATTGGTTCCGCACTGGATTATCTGACGGGCCGAGCACGGGATGCCACTTAATGTGCCTGATTCTCAGATTCCTCAAAAGCAATATCTATTACTTGAGCGAAGAGCTCTTCCTGAAGATCCATCTCTATAGATGAAATAAAGTACTCTTCGTCATTTCCAGATTTTTGCCCTATTTCTGTTTCATACCAAATTGATCTTTTGTCTTCATCAGTTATATTTGACAGGTGTTTCCGCACAGCATTTTCTACAGGCAGTGTGAACTTATATAATACCGTACCTTTGGGATCAACATTACTTACTAATTCCTCCCAAGCATTAGCATTTGTGGAAGAAGTGTTTGTATCTTTCTCCATTAGTAAGATTATTGCTTCTATGGTCTGATATAAGGTTGTGCTCATCTTCTATTTTTTTTTCAACGCCAAGCTCGCGGGGGGAACCCACCTGCTCGGCCCACCAAGTAATCCCCCGCGGAATCCGTGAACCAAGAATTGCATTCCCGGCAGATTCAGAGCATATCAAGCAACTCCACTTTTAAGATAGAATCATCTTTATGGGAATAATTGCGTGCTCTTCTGTGATTTTCTTGGACGTACTGTGTGGTAAAATAAATGCCGTTGTCATCGACGATTTTGTATCGAGTCATCTGGAATCAAACCTGTTTTGGGTGCTAAGTTAGCGCCCTTTACGGGATGCAATCCCGAATTTATTGGTTCCGCACTGGATTACCTGACGGGCCGAGCACGGGGGCGACAAATCCAGCGCGAGCGTGGGGAAAACCTTTACTGAATTCTTTTTCGTATAATTAACTTTATTAATGGGATTATAAAAAAACTTCTTACAAAATTCTTTAAAAAGATTGACTCCTTGATCATTAAAACTAATAATGGAGATATTAAATAATATAATTTTATCAGAATACGGCCTAATATAAATTTTAAAAGTATTTCATCTCTATAATTTTGCAATATATTAACTTCATTTGAATTAATACCGCAAGTTATTGTGGCAATGAAACATCCAGATTTTTGTTTTATAAGTTCATATTCAACACGCATTGATGCTAATTGATTTTGTCTAAAAATTTTAATTAAATGTGGCCGTATCTCTTTATTTGCTTTTTCTATTTCAATATTTTTTTTTCATCAGTAACATTACTTTCAACAGATATTGTAAATAGGCAATTATTCATTGTCGCATTTTCAAAATTTCCCTGTTTTTTTTTAGGATTCTCAAAAAAAGACTTATCTGTCATTAAATGTGCATTTGTGAAATTAGCATTTTTATAATTACTAGCATCGTAAGGATTAATGTAAAGCTTCGAATTTGTAAAATTACAGTTGTGACAATCTGTATCATTAAAAATTGGTAGAGGAAAAATTGCCCTTATGTTTGAAAAATTAGAGTCAGCGCAGCAGCTATCCCATATAGTGGATCCATCTTCAAAATGAGAACCATTAAAATTACAATTGAAAAAATAATGACTATAAAATTGAGCCTGTTTAAATAATAATTTAGAAAAATTTGCATTCATAATTACAACTGGTTTAGAAAACTTTCTATTGTATTCAAACCACATTGAACGAGAGTAATCGTCAGGCTCCATTAAAGCATTTTCTTCTCCCACTTTTTCTACACGTGACCGAAATTTTTCTATAATTTTTTTGCTTATTTCGAGTATTGATATTTTGGCATTAATATCATCTTCTAAAAATCCTACTTTTTTTAATTCAATGATTATTTCTTGACAATCTAAATCCTTTATCTTATTTACAAATTCCCAAGATTGTTCATAGTCTTCCAATTCGAAGTATACCAAAGCAAGATTATAAAAGATATCTTCAGAAGAAGGCATAAGTTCCAACGCCTTTTTTAGTTTTCTTTCAGCTAATATAAATTCTTCTTTTTCGTAAAGCTCAACGCCATCATTAAATAAAGACATCGCTATTTCTTGAGACGTATCCTTTTTATCCATTTCTTCTCCACTATTTTTAATTCGTTGGTATTAATATTGTAGTTTTAAAACATAACACCTAACACAAGTAAGTGAGTAGTTTCTGGTTAATTTTCTTGCAATCCATGGACATGAAATCGCAACTGCTTTCAGGTTTGTCATGCCCGAAGTCTCTTATCGGGCATCCACGTTAATCAGAAATAGATTCCCGCTTAAAAATTGCAGGAATGACTTCGGTTTCATCCCCCATCACGCTTCCAAGCCCATCTAAGCATTCGATAGTTGCTGCAACGCCCTGCGTACCAGGTTCCGGGTTAATAACACTTTGTAGCCGTTGTGCTGCATGGCATCCGCCCCAGCGACAGCAGCCTTAGCCGCTTTTTCGATGGCGGACTCTGTCAGTGTTTTCCCGACTAACTCGGCTTCGGCTTCCTCAACGCGCCAGGGGATAGGCGCCACGCCGCCCAGTACGATGCGCGCGGTTTGGACGCGGCTGCCCTGCATCTGCACAACCGCGGCCACGCTGCTGATGGCGAAATCCATCGACTGCTTTTCGCGAAATTTCAAGTAGGTTGAACGGGTTCCGGCAGCCGGTTTTGTCACAGTCACACGCGTGATGATTTCGTTTGTTTCCAGAACGTTCTCCCGGCGCAGGTTATCGATGGGCAGCTCAAAAAAATCGTCTATGGGAATCTCGTCGGCGCCGTCGGGGCCAAAAACGTGCAATGTGGCGCCGAGAGCGTGCAGCGCGGGCGCGGTATCCGAGGGATGGACGATAAAACTCGGTCCGCCGCCAAAAATGGCGTTGTATTGATTCCAGCCTTCAGCGGCGTAGCATTTGGCGCCGCCCTTTTTCAGGCATGGGTATTCCCGGCCGCGATAATACCAGCAGCGCGGCCGTTGGCAGAGGTTGCCGCCTAATGTTCCCATGTTGCGCAGTTGCGGCGTGGCGATGGAAGCCGCCGCCTGCGCCAGTACCGGATAGTCCCGAACGATCCGGCTGTCCGCAGCAATCTCTGCGATGGTCGAGAGCGCGCCCAAATCCAGTCCGTCGCCGTTTTTGATACCGTGCAGCTCCTGGATATTCTTGATGTTGATCACGCGCTTCGGTTGCAGCAGACGCTCTTTCAACATATCCAAAAGATCCGTTCCGCCGGCCAAAATTACGCTTTCATCCTTCTTCCCGGAAAGCAGCTCGGGCAATTCTTGCAAAGAGGTCGGATTGATATATTCGAACTTATTCATCTCTTAACTCTCCTTTCCCGCCAGCGCGGTCAGGACGTTTCCGGGGGTCATGGGCAGCTCCCGCAGACGGACCCCGGTGGCGTTGTAAGCCGCATTGGCAATGGCTGCGGCGGTGGGAATGGTCGGGGGCTCGCCGATACCGATGACGCCCCGTTCCGGTTCGTCGTGCAAAATGACGTCGATCTCTGGCGTCTCCAGCGCGCCGAGCATTTTGTAGTTTTCAAAATCAGCGTTCACCATGCCGCCCGTGATGGGATCCATGAGGCGGTTTTCATATAGAGCGTAGCTGATGCCTTGCACCACAGCGCCGTTGATCTGGCTCTCTGTGGTCAGCCGGTCGAGAATGAGACCGCAGTCGGCAACCGCCACCACTTTCTCGACGTGAATGCGGCCGGTATCCGTATCGACTGTGACCTCGGCGAATTGACATCCGGCAACACCGGAAGAGGACAGCCCTTCCACCCATTCGCCCTGCACTTCCAGCGGCGCGGTCTCCAGCAGAGCGCAGATTTCTTGCCAGCCCATCTGCCGGTTCGGCTGACTTTGTACGAGCGCTGAGCTTTGGCGCCATTGAATTTCCGATGCCGGCACTTCAAAGTGCTTGGCGACTAATTCGGTGAGTTTCGCCCGGGCATTTTCAGCGGTGATTTTCACCGCCGGCGCGACGGATGGGGCTGTCGTGCTGCCGCCGGAAGCGCCGGAGAATGGAAAGTTAGAATCGCCGATTTTCGGAGTCACTTGCTGTATTTCCAAACCCAGCTCTTCCGCGGCTACCGCGGCAACAATGGTGCGCGTGCCGGTCCCGAGATCTTGCGTTCCGCACCGGACTTCAACGCCGCCGTCGGGATAAATCGTCATCGCGGCTTTTGTTCCCCGGCCTCCAGGCCACCAAATGCTGGCTGCTAATCCCAGTCCGCGTTTAACAGGCCCAGGGTCGCTGCCGGCTTTTTTGCGCCGCTGCCAGCCAAATTTGTCCGCGCCGATGCGCCACTCTTTTTGCCGCGTTGGGTTGCTGTCGTTTTTCAAGCGAAACTCGAGCGGGTCGATTCCGACTTTTTCCGCAAGCTCATCCATCACCTGGTCCATGGCAAACACGGCTTGCGGGCAGCCGGGCGCTCGAAAAGGCCGGGCGGCGCCGGCGTTGGTGAGAACATCGTAGTGCTCGTGCCGCCGGTTTTTCACGTCATAAACAATCGGTAAGCGCACCCCGGCGCCCCTCGGGCTAATTCCCGCAGTCCCATACGAAACAGCCGAGAATGCCGTGAGTTTGCCGTCCTTTGTCGCGCCAACTTTTAAATTTTGAATGCTATCCGGTCTATTGCCCACATTGAGAAAATCCTGTTTGCGCGTCAACATGAGCTTGACCGGGGCATTGGCTTCTTTGGCCAACTGAGCTGCGATCGCCGAATAACGGCCGGGCTGCAGCTTGCTGCCGAAACCGCCGCCCATGTGCTGGCAAATGACCCGGACTTTATTGGCCGGGATTTTCAAAAAACCGGCGATGCCTTCGCGAACGCCATGCACGGCCTGGGTCGAATCCCACAGAATCAGCTCATCGCCTTCCCACATCGCCACGCTGCCGTGGGTTTCCAGGCAGGAGTGGGTTTGCACTTGCGTGCGGAACTCGGCCTCCACAATGACGTCGGCCGCTGCAAATCCAGCCTCGATGTCCCCTTCTTCCCGTATATTGGCTTCGCCGATATTTTCGCGGTTGCTAAACACCCGCGGCGCGCCTTCTTTCATGGCTGCGTTCAAATCGGCTGCGAACGGGAGGATTTCATATTCGACTTCGAACAGTTCCAGAGCGTCTTCAGCAATATCCGCGGTGACCGCGGCGACCGCGGCCACCTCTTCGCCCACATAGCGGATGGTACCGGTGGGATGGACGTCGGTCAAGACAGCCTTTACTCCCGGTAGCGCCTGTACTTTCGACGCATCGATTTTGACGATTTTTGCGGCCGGGTGCGGGGAAATCAGCAGCATCCCAAATAATAGTCCTTTTGGCGCCTGATCGTAGATATATTTTGCCCGCCCGGTCACTTTTTCCGAAGCTTCCAGACGTGGGGTGCGCTTGCTCAGTACCGACATCCGGTCTAACGGTTTCCATGTTGCCATCTGCTCACCCTCCTTTCCGCGTCATTTTGACTACGTCTTGAATTGCTTCAAAAACTTTTGGATACGTTCCGCAGCGGCAGAGATTGCCCGAAAGTCCGGACTTGATTTCATCCAGCGTGGGATTCGGGTTGGACTCCAGCAGCACCGTCGCCGACATGACAAATCCGGGTGTGCAGAAGCCGCACATAAGCGCATCCTTTTCGATGAAAGCGCTCTGAAGCGGAGTCAGCGTGCCGTCCTGCGCAACTCCCTCAATAGTGGTGATTTTTTGTCCGCGCGCTTCGACGGCCAGCATCATACAGGACAGCATGGCTTTACCATCGAGCAGTACGGTGCACGCACCGCACTGTCCGCGGTCGCAGACCTCTTTGGCGCCGGTTATTTCCAGCCGGTCGCGCAAGGCGCTCAGTAGAGTCGTGCGCGGCTCGACCCAGACCTTGTGCTTTTGTCCATTGATGTGCAGCTCGATGTTTTGTGCGTCTCGAAGGCGTTCGGTCTCCGGTTGCAAAACTTTCGTAATGGACTCAGCCGGTAATAAACCTGTGCTCATTGCTGTGGAGCTGACGAGACCGGTGCCCATACCTTTTAGAAAGGTGCGGCGGGAAATCTTCCCTCGGGTTTCCTGGCGTTCTTTTGACATCGCAGGGCTCCTGTTTTTTGGTGACTTATTCTTTGGTGGGATGTCTACATCATAGTAAACATTTTTAAAGAAGTCAAGCTTTTTGGAGGAGAATGATATTTCGATTTTGTTCACGCCAAAGGCGTTACACAACACAGGGGGCTCTCCCAAAAGGGAAAAGATGTCTTTGCGAGGAGCGAAGCGACGAAGCAATCCCCCGCTTTTAGG
>JBHHWX010000252.1:0-8603 GCA_046756745.1 bacterium
CCCGATGAAATTCAAGTGATGCACGCCGAAAAACGCCAGCACGTCGCCCCGTTCGTAAATCACGATGGGAATGGCCATCAAAATACCCACTAAGGCTTCGCCGGTGACGAGGCCGGCTGAGAACAGCAGACCGTTGCGCAGTCCCCTTTCGGTCTTTTCTTTGGCGGCTTCTTTTTCTGTCTCCGAGGCTGAGCCCTCATTCTTCTTTAAGGCTTTTTCCGCTGCCCAGGCCAAAATACCACCCAAAAGAATCGGGACTTCAAGCTCGAAAGGGAGGTAAATCCCGACAGCGACCGCTAACACCGGCGTTCGAAACGCACTGCCTTTTTTCTCCAATTGCAAATCTAAAAGAATAATAGCAACGGCAATGGCCATACCCCAGATCACGATACCCCAGGGTAACCCGGCGCCAAAAACGCCGTCGGCAACGGCCGCCATCAATGTTGCTTGCGGCGCAGAAAGCGGATCCGGGTGAGCTTCGGTGGGTACGCCGATTCCATAAGCGTTTAACAGCAGCGTCAAAACCGGCGCCATCACAAAAGCGGCGGTGGCGACGCCCACAACTTGCATGATCTGCTGCTTATACGGCGTGGCGCCGACGATGCGTCCGGCTTTGAGATCCTGCAAGTTATCACCGGCGATGGCGGCGGCGCACGCCACAACCGCGCCGATGAAAATAGCCGAAGCCGCGCCGGTTGCGCTGCCCGTGCCAAGCCAGACCAAGAGCAACAACGAAGAGGTCAAAATGGTGGCAATGGTGACGCCGGAAATGGGGTTGTTGGATGAGCCCACCAAACCGGACATGTAGCCCGCAACAGAGGAGAAGAGAAATCCCGCAATCATCATGATGAGGGCCATGAAGAGCGACAGGGCGACATTATGAGTGAAATAGTTAAAAATAAAGAAAAGTGGGATGACGGACAGGGCTATCGCCACGCCGACCCACTGCATGGGCGTATCCTGTTCAGTGCGGTCTGTGAGTCCGCCGCCTTTCGCTTTTTTATAAGCCGCGACGCCGGATTGGATGCCGCTGAGTAAACTTTTGCGCATCCGGATCAGCGCCCAAACGCCGCCGACCATCATCGCACCCACGCCCAGGTAGCGGGTCTGGGTACTCCACATGTTGCCGGCGAAATCCACCGCCGACTCGCCAAGCGGGACCCCGCCCTGCATTGCCGTCAAAATCGGAATGAAGATGAACCAGTTGATCGCTCCGCCGATAAAAATGAGAATAGCGATATTCAGACCGACGATGTAACCGACTCCAAGCAGCGCCGGGGAGAGATTCGAACCGAAATAAGCCACGGATTTGCCGAGTCCGGTAGCTGTTTCAACGACGCCATCCCAAAGCCGCATACCGGTTTCGCCAAATTTAAACAAGGCGCCGATAACACCCGCTTTTGCAACAATTTTGACGCCTTCGCCGCCGGTGTCGCCGACCTTCAAAACTTCTGCGGTGGCGACACCTTCGGGAAATTGCAAAGGATTTTCCACGATCAAAGCCCGGCGCAGCGGAATCGTAAACATGACTCCGAGAATGCCGCCAAACCCCGCGATCATGGTCGTTTCCCAATAATTGAATTCCGTCCAGACGTTGATCATATAAAGCGCCGGAATGGTAAAAATCACGCCGGCAGCGAGGCTTTCGCCGGCGGATGCGGCAGTCTGTACGATATTATTTTCCAGGATATTCGACTTCTTGAACAGACTCAAAACAGCCATGGAAATCACCGCTGCTGGGATCGAAGCGGAAACCGTCATCCCGGCAAAAAGGCCGAGATAGGCGTTGGCCGCGCCGAGTATCACAGATAACAACGCACCCAGTATCACTGCCTTAACCGTTATTTCTGGTAATGAGGTTGATGAGGGGACAAAAGGCTTGAAATCCAGTTCGCTTTTATCGGACATATTCTCCTCCCAAGAGATTGTGATTCAGTGAATTAAAGGAAAGGTGAGAAAATATATAAAAACTTTAACTCGTGTGCAAGGAAAAAGACGTTATTTTGTATCCGGTTAGTTACAGGTGATACGGGTATCAGTCAGGAAGGGGTAATTTCGTTGGGTGTTCACGCTTTATTGAAGTCAAAAATTCCAATCGAATCCGGCCGCAAGATCTGCGTCCTTTAAATGCGTTTCGTGAAGATTATCCCCAAAGCAAGCTGTTATTACTTTACCGTGGCGAGGAAAAAATGTTGAGAAATCATGTCCTGTGCCTGCCGTGTGAATCGTTCTTGATAATGCTGCTTCCCGATCAGCCGCTATCGCAACTCAATCTATTTTGAATTCGGATTTCGGCTGAAAAGCTCCTGCAATGCTACAAGCAGACGTCCGCGACAGCGTTCTAAGTTTTTGAGCAGACTGCCTGCGAAAAGCGCGAACAAGGATGTAACGCTACCTTAGCATTGCGCGGATGCAGAGCGTTGGCATCGGTGGGTACATAGGATTTTGAGTTTGATCTTGACTTTCTTGCATCGAAGTGAGGATGAAAAACAGAATAACCGTTCACCCGAACATCCACTTTGGCAAACCTTGTGTAGCAAGCACACGCATAACCGTCCAAGATGTCTTAGAGCTTGTCAGAGAGGGGCTTTCCTTCGATGTCATTATTCGAGATTACTATCCGGACCTGGAGAAGGAGGACATCCGCGCCTGCGTCCAATACGCTATTGATGTTTTGGCAGTAGAAGACATTCATATTTCCATAGAAGCGGCACGAGGTTCTTGCTCGACCAGGACATTTATGCCGCTACAAGGAGATTTCTGACTATCTTGGGACACGACGTGCTGACCGTTGCTAAAGTAGGGCTTTCTCACGCCGATGATACAAGGCTACTCAAGGTCGCACAAGAGCAGGACCGCATTTTCGTTACTCGAGACAGAGACTTTGGTGGATTGGTATTTGTTGGCGGACAGGGAGCGGGCGTCATCTATTTGCGTCTCTTGCCATCTACTCAAAACGCTGTCCATTCTGAGATCGAAAGAGTATTAGCCTCCCATACAGAGAGTGCGTTGAAAAAGCATTTGTTGTCATTGAACCGGGAAGGCATCGGTTCAGAAAAGTGCTGGATTGACCTCACAGATATCATCGGCAACCCAAGCTCGCGCGCACATTCCTTACCTCTTCCCTATAATTCACCGCCTTCGTTTGCAGCACGCGCTCAAACCATGCACAAGCGCTGTCGGCCGCAGCGTGCATCAAATACGCTTTGCCGAGAAAGTAGGCTGTACGGTTGCAATCGCTTTAAAACTTCGTGAATTTCACTTCTTTGCCTGCAGGACTATCGTCTTGTCCTCGCCGACCTTGATTTCAAAAACCTGACGCTCGTACTTCCCACCCCAGCCGATGACATTGTAGGTACCCGGCGTCAACGGATGCTTCTGTCCCGATTTCTTATAATAGCCTTTACGCGTGGGACCCTGGCCGATGAAACAGCGTTTGTCCTTGTCGCGCGTACCGTCGGCTTTTTGGTAAATCACGGTGACGTGCCCAACCGGCACGGTCACCTCAAACTGCTGTTCCTCTTTGTCTGTCACCACGATGCCTTCTTTGATGTATGGCGTCAACCGGTTGGGAAGATGCAGATCGTAGGTCCCGGGCAGCACGCGCGCGCCGTTGTGCACATGCACCTTGTATTTGCGTTCGCCGTTTTGCCAGAGCTCGTAATTCTCCCGGAACCAAATGCCGGATCCGGCGGCCACCATCTTGAATTTGACTTTAACCGTGTGCACCATTTTGAAAACGATCTCCTTGTGGTCGCCGGCAACAAATGTCTCGGTCACGGATAACTCGTTTTCGCGGTTCGGTTTGGCGCGAAACTCGTACGCGCCTTCATCGAGATACACCTCGTCGATCCAGCGAAACTTAAAAACCTCTTTGCCTTTTTGAAAGGCCTGAATCAACGAACCGCGCTGCGCTTTGCCGGCGTCCTCAAATCTTGCCTTGACCGTCGGCGGCGTCACGACCGCCACTTTCACCTGGGTTTCGCCGGTTTCCGCCACGGTCACGGTTTTGGTCACCGGTTTGTACAAGTTCCCGTTTTTAGTGCGGACTCCGGCCAGCAATTCGTATTCCCCGGCTTCGACCAGATTTCGGCCGTTACTGGTGACTTCGTACAGTTGCTTGCCATTTCGAGAAAGGGCGCCTTCGACCCGCATTTTGTTTCCGTCCGCATCCACTCCCTGGATGATCAAAGCCGACATCGTGGCCTTTTCTTGAATCTTCCTCAGGCCATCGGCCAGCTCCGGGGCCGAATTGGCGTCGTAGTACTCGGTGCCGGCGGCGTCCGAGATACATTTCATCGCGACTTTCGATTTTTCGTCCAAGCCCAGACCGACCACGTGTACGCGGATTTTGACGTTCTTTTCCCGCCAGGCTTTCACCAGTGCGCACGGGTCGTCGTCGCAGGTCTCCTCGCCGTCGCTGATGAGAATGATCTCGCCGCTGCGGTCGCCAAAATCTACCAACGCTTGCCTCAGACTGTAGTTGATGGGTGTTTTGCCGGTGGGGTTGACGCTGGCCATAAATTTCTGCAATTGCGTGACCACCTTCTCCGGTGCGCCAAAAGGAACCACCAGCTCCGAGTCGCGGCAGTCGCCTTTGCGGCGGTGGCCGTACGCCCGAAACGCCAGCTCGTAGCCGCTAAAATCGCCCCCCACGAAGTCCTGCAAGACCTTTTTGGCCGCCTCGATTCTGAACACGCCATCGGGCAGCTTTTGCCACATGGAGCCGGAAGCGTCGAAGATGATGTAGATGGCGTCGGCTGGTTTTTCCTGCCCGAAGCCGTTGAACGGCATGGCAATAAAGCAGAAAACAAGCAGGACGAATTTAATAATCTGACTTTTCATGATTTCTTCTTTCTCTTGTTTTAAACACAGGGCTATCCAAAACGCACAGGAATGTCATTGCGAGTCCAGCGCTTTCCGGTGTTCACACTTTAGTGTGTCTTTTGGGGTAGCTCGTCTCCAGGCTCCAACAGGCTGAAGCCTGAACACCACAGATTCAATTGGGATTTATTTCTTCTGGTATTTCTTCTTCAGCGCGTCCAGCCCCTGGAAGCCTTTCATCGGATCCCCGATATCCCGGTATTTGACATTGGGTTTTATCAGATTCTTTTTGTCATAGTTTTCCGAGATTTTGGTGGCCTCGATGGTCATTTTCATCCCCATCATGTTGCTCACGGTTTTGAGGGTGATCCAATTCCAGATCCAGGTCTTGACGCCCATCGTTTCCCAGATTTCACAAGTTTTGCCCAGCACTTTGCCGGTACCGATCTTCTTGCCGCCCATCTGCACCATCATTTCTTTGCCGACTTCTTTCATGTCTTCCTTCTGGAAAGCCTCCTTCAAAGGATTCTCCATCTTCGTGCCGGATTTGGTTTTGTAGTCATAGGTATAAATGACGCCGTCTTCATCAAAATTGACAAAGGTTGCAGTGTGGTTTTTTTGGGTCATTCCCATGACCTTGACCGTCTGCTTGCTATACTTGGCCTCTCGCATACCGTAGCGGTCGAAATAGAGGGTTTCGGTTCCCGCAAACATGTCGCCGGTGATCTTGTATTCGATACAGGCTTGTTTGAGGCCGTAGCGACTTTTTGCCCCGGGGTTGTTTCCCGATTCTGCGCTGTCGCAATGAACGATACTTAAAAACGAGAGCGCGATGAGGCTAGTTGTGAGTTTGTTCATGGTCTTCTCCTTATGATTTGATTGATGATTAACGACGTTTGTTATTTTCAGCACCTTCCTTGAGAATTGTCATTTCAGCCTGTTTTTTAGGCGAGAAATCTGTTATGGCGCCGCTCTGTACATTTACAGGTTTCCCACCCCGACGCGATTGAGATATTTGCAAACGAGACGTTTGCACTACGTAGCCGCTTTCGCCGGCGCCGGGGTTCCTAACGCCTTTTCCTTGAGCTCCTTGAATTTGTTGGACACGGAAGTAAGCTTTTCATCCCATTCCGGATCGGGTACCTGTTCCGCCGTGGTTTCGAAATAAACCTGCATCATGGCCGTGACCGCGAATGGTTCGAGCAAAGCCGCCTTGAGGCTCCAGGCAAAGATAACGGCCAGCACAAAGGACCAGAAACCCACCTTCCCGGGAAACAGGGAGAACAGCGCCCCCACCGGGCCCAGGATGAAAAGAAAAATAACGAACGTAAGCGCGTACATGATCAGCATCAGAAAGAACGCATTCTTGAGCATGGTTTTATAGTTTTGCGCATAAAGAATGATGGCGTCTTTGCTGGATGCCCAAGGATTTTCCGAACGCGTGCGGAAATTGTGCGCGATGATGATTTCGTCGGTGTAGGTCAAGGAAAGGTTGACGATCTTGTTGACAAAACCAACCAATCCCTGCAGCCCGGGAATAGGCAGAAAAGAAGCGATCGTAAACAGGGTGCGATTCACGGCGCGCAAAATGCCTTTGATGAGCCGGTCCAAGCCGAACAGCAGCGAGGCTTCGGCAAAACGCTCGCGCACTTTCGACTGGGCGTAGTCGATCTGGCCTTTGCCCCCGGGGAGCTCTTTGCCGTCAAACAGCTCGACTAACACCGCAATGTGACCGGCTTTGACCAGGTAGAGGATGTATTCGCGCAACCAGAAGAGCACACCGGCTGCCAGTCCGAATCCAATCAGGCCGCCCATTCCCGCGCCCGAGCCCTGCGGTTCTGCGCCGGAGGTGACCATGTAGCCAATGGCAACCCCGGCGCCCGTGACCAGCATGATCCCGAACGCAACGCCGAGATAGATCAACAGCCGGAAAATAATGAACGGCAGTGTTTTGGCCATGAGTCTGACTATTTTGCCAATTTTGAAATCCATCATAAGTATGGCTCCTTTTTTTAGTAATTTAAGTTGTAAAGTCTTGCACCTTTATAGCAAGATATTTTAACGCAGAGAAGCGAAGAACGCAGAAAAAGAAAAACTCTGCGACCTCTGCACCTCTGCCCTAAGAATCAGTTTGCGTCTTTCGGATCCCTGTTTGGTTCTGTATCGTCCGGTTTATGTTATCGTGTCTCACCTGTGAAAAACTGTATAAATTAGAAGTACGAACTCTAATTTGCACAAATTAAATTGACATTGCCTCGCTTTTTTTGTTACCTTTATTACGCAAATCGCACGTTTTGAGACACAATTGGATCGACGATGATACCAAGAGAACTCACTCCTCTTATTCTCTCCATGAGAGAAAAAATGCCCGTCACCGTGATCACCGGTCCCCGGCAATCGGGGAAGACCACGCTGGCAAAAGCTCTGTTTCCTGAGTATGATTACATCAATCTAGAATTCCCGGATGTAAGAGCCCAGGTTGCGGATGACCCGCGTTTTTTCTTGACAGCTCGCGATAACGGCATCGTGGTTGACGAAGTGCAACGCTTACCGGAGCTGTTTTCTTATATCCAGGGAATCGTGGATGAAACCGGCAAAAATGGCCAATTTATCCTGACCGGCTCTCAAAACTTTCTTCTCCTGCAACAAATTTCGCAATCCCTGGCCGGCAGAGCGGCGTTATTCAATCTGCTGCCCTTTTCTATTTCCGAAATCGTTTCCGGTTTTCCGGTCACAGATGATTTTACTCAGCTTGCCTTCAAAGGCACCTATCCCCGGATCTATGACCAGAGTTTGAAGCCCTCCGAGTAGTACCCTGCCTACGTCAGTTCTTATATCGAACGCGATGTCAGACAAATCGAGAATATCCAGGATTTGAACAAGTTCCAGATTTTTCTCCGACTCTGTGCGGGCCGCGTGGGCCAATTGCTCAACGCCTCGGCTATGGCCAATGAGATCGGCGTCAGCTACAAGACCATCCAATCCTGGATTTCCATATTGGAAGCGAGTTTTATTATCTTTCTTCTGCAGCCGTTTTATCGAAATTTCAACAAGCGCTTGACTAAATCTCCCAAAATCTATTTTTATGATACCGGCCTCATCTGCTCACTACTCGGGATTCGCTCGGCCGATGAACTGAATTTTCATTACTTGAAAGGCGAAATCTTCGAGTCATTGGTGATCTCGGAGCTGAAAAAACGTCTTGCGAACGCCAATCACCCCGCCTCTCTTTATTTTTGGCGAGAAAACAGTGCACATGAGATCGATTGCCTCATTGACTCGGGTTCCGGAGTAAAAGCGGTGGAGATCAAGTCGAGCACCACCGTCAATCCGGCTTTTTTCAAAGGACTGCAATACTGGCAAAAACTGAGCGGCAACGCGCCTGAGCGCTGCTATCTAATTTATGGCGGCGCTGAACCGCAACAGTGGGCAAAAGGTCAGGTCGTAGGCTGGAAAAACACCTCGGGTATTGTCGACTTTTGACCCGTCCTACGCACTCACCGGATGCCGGATACCCCAGCCTATTTGATCAACATCATCTTGTGATGCTGCACAAATTCACCCGCTTGCATGCGGGTGACGTACAAACCGCTGGTCACCCGCCTCGCCCGTTCATCCCGGCCATCCCAGAGCACGCTGTGGCTGCCAGCATTGAAACTCCCGTCAACCAGAGTGCGCACTAACTGCCCTTTAAGGTTGTAAATGTGCAACTTAACTTCTGAGGGACCACTTAGTTCAAAACTAATGGTGGTCGAAGGATTGAACGGATTGGGATAATT